>JAPHUG010000488.1 GCA_026197195.1 Sedimenticola sp. | reverse complement strand
TCGATGCACTGAAGAAAGTGGATATGCAGGTAGAGCCTGGCGAAGTGGTTGGGCTGATCGGACCGTCCGGCTCGGGCAAGAGTACGCTGCTTAAAGCCCTGGGTGCGGTGATCGACCCCAGCGCCGGGCGCATGATGCTGGGTGATGAAGTGATTTACGACGAGGGTTGGAAAGTGCCTGATTTGCGCGCCCTGCGCCGCGACAAAATCGGTTTCGTATTTCAGGCACCTTACCTGATTCCTTTTCTGGATGTCACCGACAACGTGGCGCTACTGCCGATGCTGGCTGGTGTGCCAAACGGCGAGGCACGCGAGCGGGCGCTGGAACTGCTCACTGCGCTCGATGTGCAACATCGCGCCCAAGCGATGCCTTCGCAACTCTCTGGTGGCGAACAACAACGTGTGGCCATCGCGCGTGGCCTGGTCAATCGCCCGCCGGTGATCCTGGCCGATGAGCCCACCGCACCGCTGGATTCCGAACGCGCAATGTCTGTCATTCGCATTCTCAATGACATGGCAAAGAAGTATGAAACGGCCATCATCGTCGTCACCCACGACGAGAAAATCATTCCAACCTTCAAGCGTATCTATCACATCCGTGATGGCGTGACACATGAGGAAGCGGGCGAAGGAAGGGGCTTTGATTAAATCCGAAAACCAACACTACAGAACACCCTCCGGAGAAGATGAACTATGACAAGGTACAGAAAACGCGGTATCCGGGTCTGGATGATTTCACTGATCGCCGTCGGTTTCGGTCTGCTGACGATCAAGTCGGGCGGCGCGATCCTGTTTGGTGATGACGCAGCGCGTGTTGCTGCCGGGAACTATGTCCCGTTCGTGCTCTGGTTCAATTTTCTGGCGGGCTTCGCCTATGTCATCGCAGGTGCAGGGCTCTGGATGCAGACCCGTTGGGCGGCATGGCTGGCCATCTCAATTGCCGCGGCGACTGCGCTCATTTTCGTCGCATTCGGCGCACATGTGTACTCAGGTGGGCTATTCGAACAACGTACGGTAATGGCCATGAGCCTGCGCACGCTCGTATGGACAGTGATCGCGATCGTTGCCTGGCAGGGAGTGCAACCTGTCAAATCGTCCCGGCCGGAAGGAGGTGTGCAATGAAAGCAACAACAGGTTACATCGGTATTTTTATGACCGGCCTGGCTCTGGTCGGTATGGCCAATCTGTCACTGGCCGCACCGGATACCGACTCGGTACGAAATCCAGCCGGCAGCCTTTCTACGGAGTCCGGAAATACGGACATGTCCGGGACCGTACTGGCGCAGGATTCGGCTGCTCAATCACGACCGGATTTTACCGGTCTCTGGTCCCTCAATCCCGATGTCAGCGACAACCCACGGGAAAGGCTCAAGGAAGCGATGCAGGCGAGGAGGCAGAGCAAGGGCGGTGGAATGGGCGGCGGAATGGGTCGTGGCGGTGGCATGGGCGGGGGTATGGGGCGCGGCATGGGAGGTGGCCGTCATGGGGCATCGGAGAGCATGGGCGGACGTGGCATGAAGTCGTCCGCGGAGTCGCTCTCACTGATCATCACTGCTGAACAGATCGATATTCGTCATGAGGAGCCGATGCTGCTGATCACCGATGAGAACGACCAGCGCCAACGCCTCTTTACCGATCTTCGCGGATCCAGCGTTTCTGCCAGCGGTGGCTTTCAACAACGCGTAAGTGTCGCCGGATGGGAAGGCTCCGTCCTGGTGGTGGAAACATCACTGAACAGCGGCGCCAGGCTGACCCAGAATTATCAGTTCGATGCCGGGACTGACCAGCTTGTGATTGCGTCAGTGGCCAATCTTCCGGAAGGGCAAGCGGTTTCCTACCGCCTTGTCTATGAGCGGATGAAATCCGGATTGGAAGATGGAAACCAGGAGTAATGGATAGGCGCGATTGGCGATGGCTGGACACGGTGAAACACAATGGGAAAACATCACGTTGGCATTCGTACTGAGTGTGTTGTTCCTCCCTCCAGTTTTGGCACAAGGCGCCAGTGAAGATACTTCTGGTACTGGGGATTGCACAACGGATGAAACCATCAGGTTCCGTGGTGGGACCGCCAGGCTGGAAAACGATCTGTTTGCCGGTACCGACCAGAATTACACAAACGGTGTGGCGCTTACCCTGGTGTCGCACGATATCCCCGGGCAGCTTCGCACCGAATGTCTGCCAATCCCGTTTCGGCTGCACGCTCAGCTGATCAAGTATGTGAATCCGGGATTCTGGGCCGACGCAGATAATGCTGCCTATACGCAGAACGTGGTGGTCAAATTCGGGCAGTCCATGTATACGCCGGAGGACTATTCAAGGACGGATTTGATTGAAGATGACCGGCCGTATGCAGGGCTGCTTTATACGGGATTGTCATGGAACCGGCGCAGTCATGACTCGGAGACAGGTCTCGAAACGCTCGATACCCGCGAATTCACCCTGGGTGTGACCGGTCCTTGGTCCCTGGCAGAACAGTCGCAAAATCTGGTCCACGATGCGATCGGCTCTCCCAGGTTTCTGGGTTGGCAACACCAGTTGGAGAATGAACCGGCTTTTCAATTGGCCCTGGACCGAAAATTTAAGGGGTATCGTGGTGCGGGCGCAATTATCCCCGGGTTCTCCGCCGACTCGATCCGTTCGCTGGGGCTTCGACTGGGCAACATCGAGACCTCCGCTACCCTGGGCATTGAAGGACGAATTGGCTGGAACCTGCCAAACGATTTTGGAAGCTACCCGATCCGGCCAGGTGCGGAAAACCGACCACCTTCGGCCGCTTCTATTTACGGTAAATCCACCCGCTTCATTTCGGCTGCCAACAGACCGCGTGCGGGTGTACACCTGTTCGGAGCAATCGAGACAAAACTGATAGCGCATGATTTTTCTCTCGACGGGAACCTTTTTCAATCTAGTCACAGTGTCAGTCGCCGTCCCTGGGTCGCTCAAGCGTCGGTTGGGGTCAGTACGCACGGCATTGTGGCGGGGCATGGTGTCAGGCTGGCCGTGATGCGGGTTTACCGCTCGCAGGAGTTCGATGAGCAGGGTACGAATCAGGAATACGGCTCCATTGCACTGAGTATTGAACTTTAAGGTAAAGGATGAAGCCATGCCTAACACCGCCCTTCCAGCGACCGTACCGCCTTTTCAGGAGTCTCTATGCAGCACAGATTAATGCTTAAAAATGTTTTTGTTAACGCTATTCTCTGCCTGAGCATGGCATCCACAGGCTTTCAGGCCAGGGCCGAAGATAGCAGTGGCGCCAACTCAATGGAACTACGCAGGATCATGCAGGACCTTGGCGAGAACATGCAGACGGTTACTGATGGCATTGCTCGTGAGAACTGGGCGTTGATTAAAGAGACGGCGCCGTTGATCGCCGATCATCCACAAGCACCATTTTCCGAGAAGATTAAGATCTTGAGCTTTATCGGCAGCAATGTGGGCAAGTTCAGGGGCTATGACAAGCAGACGCACCAGGCGGCGCGAGACCTTGAGCTGGCTGCTATGAAGCGCGATGGTGAGATGGTGATTGCGGCATTCGCGCGGCTACAGAACAGCTGCCTGGCCTGCCACCAGAGTTTCCGTAAACCGTTTGTGGAGCATTTCTATGGGCAGCACTGAGGCAATCCAAATCCTCGACGTTGAACGCTCGAGATCAGATAAAACCTTTGTACACACAGTTACGACGATGATGATTGCTGGGTTGCTGACCGGTTGCACCGTGGGTCCCGATTTCACGCGACCGGCGGTGCCTGAGGTAGCAAACTACACTGTAGCTCCCTTACACGAGCAAACTGTATCAACATCAATCGCACTGGGTGAGGCGCAGCATTTTCAATCGGGTTGGAGCGTGGATAATCA
Organism: Sedimenticola sp.; assembly: GCA_026197195.1. GTDB lineage: Bacteria > Pseudomonadota > Gammaproteobacteria > Chromatiales > Chromatiaceae > Sedimenticola. The sequence continues at coordinate 5,276 of JAPHUG010000488.1, read as the reverse complement.
ATGGTGGCGTGAACTGGGTTCGTCCAGGCTGAATACACTGATCAGCGAGGCCCTGCAGGCGAACCCGACGCTGGCGGCGGCGCAGGCAACCTTGCGGCAGGCACAGGAGATCTACGCCGCGCGGGCCGGATCGACGTTATACCCGCAGGTTGATGCCGGCATCAATGCTCAGCGTCAACGTACGAATCCCAGTGCTCTGGGGCAGGTTGGTGACCCAAAAGAATTCAGTTTATACAACCCCGGCATCGGTATCCATTATCAATTTGATTTGGCTGGTGGCAACCGCCGTTCCCTGGAAGCACTGGCTGCGCGTGCAGAGTACCGGCGCTATGAATTAGAGGCCGCTCGCCTGAAGTTAGCCGGCAGTATTGCAACCACGGCCATAACCCAGGCCAGACTTGCTGGGCATATTGAGGTCATGATGACCATACTCAAGCTACAGGATGGGCAGTTAAACATTGCCAGAGAGCGCCTGCATCTGGGGCAGGCCTTACCGGACGAAGTACTGACCTTGAAGTCGCGGGTGGAACAGACTCGAGCTGAACTGCCCCTGCTACGCAAACAACTTGATCAGAACCAGCATTTACTTGCTGTGCTTATTGGCCAGGCGCCAGGTGCCGATAGGTTGCATGCCTTCACCCTGGAAGACTTTACCCTTCCATCCAGTTTGCCGCTGGTCGTACCATCCGAGCTGGTTCGTCGTCGCCCCGACATTCAGGCCGCAGAATCCCTGTTACACGCTGCCAATGCTGAATATGGCATAGCCGTTAGCAAGTTGTACCCACAGTTCAATATCAGCGCCAGTCTCGGCTCGCAGGCATTGAGTACAGGAGCATTGTTTGGCAGTGGTACTGCAGTCTGGAACCTGGTTGGGCAGTTGACCCAACCGCTCTACAATCCCGGATTACCCGCCGAAAAACGGGCGGCCCTGGCAGCGTTCGATGCGGCGGCAGCAAACTACCAGAGTGTTGTCCTGGAAGCGCTGCGAAATGCGGCCGATGTACTACGCGCGATCGAACATGATGCCCAATCACTCACCGCACGGGCTGGAGCGGATACTGCAGCCCAAAAGGCAATGGAAGCAGTAGAGCGGCAATATGCGCTGGGCGCCGCGAGCTATGTAGAAGTACTTATCGCCCAACAACAGGCGCAAGACACTCGCATTGATCTGGTAGCGGCGCAGGCCGCCCGTCTTTCCGATACTGTGGCACTGTACCAGGCGATGGGTGGGGGGATTTCTCGTGAGGTTCTGGCCGGTGAGGTTGTCCTCCCAGGCGCTGAGTCAAATTAGTTTAGAAGACCACGGGATTAACTTTCTGAAGTAACAACGAGACCTTTTAACACAGATAGCGCATTTCGCTATTCGTGAATCAATGCTGGCGCGGGATGAAAAAGGAGGCAGCCGAAATCCGCTCGGACGCTATTTATTCCGGGCCTTGAGTGATTCAATAAGTGCATTGACCATTTCTTGCTCCGAGACTCTTTCATCTCCATTCCGGTCGACGTTCTCGAATCGCCAGAAGTTGTTGGGTCGGCCTTTACGCTCTCTGCTTTTTGCAAAGGGGATAAACTCCTGCCGGTCGAGATAGCCGTCCCGATCAGTGTCATATACCGAGTAGGTACCGCCGCCATCGGCCTGTGCGGTTGAGGCAAGGATTGCCAGGGTGGCCAGGATCCATGGTCCGCCACGCTGGGCCTTGTGCGAGTTATGCTTGCTGCGATTCATTGTCTGTCTCCTTTACAGTGTAAGTGAAATGAGATGCCACGCTCAGATGCTGGATGCCTGTCAGTCTTCATCATCGTCGTGTTCCCGGAAGTGCCGTTCGTAGCGCCGTATCATCTGCTGTTTCAGGGCGGGGCGCTGTTCGCCACGTTTTTCGAATTGGCGCTGTTTCCAGATCCATTCCGCCTCATCTTCATCGCCGCTGCGATGGCACTCTGTACAGTTCTCATAGTCATAGATGCCCTCTTCCAGGTGCTCTTCGCGGATCTTGGAGCGGGAGTGTTCATGGCAGCCGTAGCAGGTGTAGCTTGCATAGTTGCTGTCCACGTGACAGGTGCTGCACTCGGTATCGTGGTGACGGTCGAAGCGGAAGTAGTCACGGTGGTCGAAGGTGGCCGGCAGCCAGGCCTCGTTGGTATGGCATTCGTTGCAGTTGTTTTCGATCTTCTGGTGCAGGGCATCGCCCGGCCTGCTGTGGCAACCGTTGCACTGTTCCCGCGTCGTCACCTGTAGCAGTTCGTGGGAGAAGCGGCCGATCGGGCGAAACGGTTTTACGCCCTTGTGCTCGCTGTGGCAGGCGACACAGTCCTCCTCGATAAGCTGCTGGTGAAAGGCGACCTGCTTGTCTTCCTGGTCGATTGCAACGCCGGTAGTGGTAAAGCGTCCAATTTTCTCCACTCGATGACAGGCGATGCACTTGTCGGCGGTGCTGCCGAGGAACGGTGTGTGACAACCAAAGCAGTCCTCGGCCAGGTCGGCATGGGCCTCGATTGGCTGTCCGGGGGAGACCATCAGTTGCGGCAGGGCGAATACCAGCACCGCCAGGACCGCCAGATTGGCGGCGATAATCAGTGTGAGTCGGTTCTTTTTCATTGCCATTGCCAGAAGAGTAGAATTGAAATGATGTGACCAAGGCCGAGCACGACGAATGCCAGGGTGATTGGCAGGTGTACACTGCGCCACTTTTTCATCAGGTCATAGGTGGTGGCGTCCCAGAACAGCCGCTTCTCAACCTGTTCCTCGCTCAGCCCATCACTAAGGTAGGTTTCACGCTTGGCGGCCAGGAACCGTTTCGAACGGTCCAGCAGGATCTTCCCGGTCATGCCGCTGAACACGTTGATCAGCATCGCCGCCAGGGCCAGCCAGGGGAGGATGGCATAGACATGAATTCCGGCATGTACCAGGATCATCAGGGCGCCGAGCCAGGTCAGGGTTTCATGCAGCCTGAGCAGGGTCTTCGGTTTACCGAAAGTGATCTTTTTGCGCTTGCGCAACGAGTAGAGAAACGAGGTCAGGATCAGCAGGGTGCCGGGAATACCGAGCCAGCGTCCGATCCACACCAGGTCCAGCTGATGCAGCAGGGCGTCACTGATCAGCGTAGCTGCGATCAGCGAGCCGAACATCAGTACAAAGGGAAGTACCTCTTTTCGTATCAATGATTTGTCCATGGCGTTTTCCTACAGTTGCAGAACCAGGTTGCTTTTCGGTGTTGTTGTACAGAGCAGGCAGTGACCGCTCGCTATGTCGGCATCCGGAGGCGACTCATAGTGCACCTCGCCCGACTCGAGTCGGGTCTGGCAGGCACCGCAACCGCCGGCGCGACAACCTGAATCCACCTCGATTCCTTCGGTCTCCGCCAACTCCAGCAGGGAGCCACCACCCGGCTGCCAGGTGATCTGGCGGCCACTGCGGCTGAAATAGACCTGATGCGCAGTGGCGTTCTCCGGTGGCAAATCCGGGGTGGCCGATTGGCGTCCTGGCAGTGAGGCGGGTCCGAACGCCTCGTAGTGGATGTTGGCCGGATCGATGCCCAGCGCCTCCAGGCCGGGCACGAGGCTCTGCATCATCGCTGGTGGACCGCAGAGATAGAACGGGTAGCCCGCCAGGGGCAGGGTTTTGCGCAACAGATCGATGTCGACCCGCCCATGGTGCTGGTAGTTGCCGCCTTCGAGATCGCCTTCCAGCGGCTGGCTGAAACAGAGGTGCAGATGGAAGTTGGGGTGCTGTTGTTCCAGGGTCCTCAATCGCTGTGACATGATGGCTTCGCGACTGTTGCGAGCACCGTAGAAGAGCCAGATCTCGCGTTCGCTGCCAATCACCAACAGGTGTTCGAGCATGCTCAGCATCGGCGTGATGCCGATGCCGCCGCCTATCAGCACCAGTGGCCGGTCACTCTCCTGGTCCAGATGGAACTGGCCGGCCGGCGCCTTAATCTGCAGGCGACTGCCTTGTGTGATCTGGTCATGAAAATAGTTGGAACTGCGCCCCGGTGGCAAACCGGTTTCGTTACTCGGGGAAAGTACCCGTTTGATGGTCACCCGGTAGTAGTCAGGCCGTGGCCGATCGGAAAGCGAGTAGCAGCGGGTAAGGGGTTCATTATCGGTCGAGAGGCGGAAGGTGAGGAATTGACCAGGTTGGAACGCTGGTAACGGCTTGCCGTCCATCGGTACGAGGTAAAAAGAGCAGATCTGGCCATCGGTATCCTCAATGACCCGGTGCTTCACTTCGAATTCGCGAAAGCCGCTCCAGCCAGCTGCCTTTTTTTCTCTGGAAGTCGTGGGTAAAGTTGTCCGGGCGGTAGCAGCTGAAGTGTTGCCGCTCTGCAGACGGTGTTTGTGCTGCCGCCAGTGCCGGTAGTAGCCGGATAGCAACATGGCTGCGGTCTGGGCAAACAGCAGTGCGGCAATGATCAAGGCTAAGGATCCTGTGTTCATGGATAATGTGCCTAACTTCACCTGTGGTGTTCAGGTTGATAATTCAAAATGCTTACTCACCCGGTTCAGACAGATCAACCGGGCGTTCCGCTAACACCTTGTCGCCGGTGATCATGGCGGAGACCAGTCCGCTACGCTCGCGGACCTCGGCAACTACCACAGCCACCACATGCAGCACCACCGCCGCCAGCAAGCTGTAGAAAACCCATACATGCGTGATAATGAAAGGCTTGCGCAGGTCCCGCATCTCCGACCACGCCGCTGCATCGACCATCGTCTTGTCGCCAGGCACCAGGCTTGCAGGATCGACGCCTGCGGGGGCGACCCATTCGGCGATCCAGCCACCCAGTGGTGGATAGTAGAGGTCAGTACCGGCGATCAACAGGCCGGTGATCGCCTGGGTGATCAACAGCAAGAACAGCAATATCACCATGAGTTTGCCGAGAGGGTTATGGCCAAGGTAAGCACGTGGTTCGCCGCTACGCAGGCTGTCCAGATAGGCGCGCAACTCGCCCAGGAAACCGTTACCAAACGGCAGGAGGGTACGCCAGCGGGCGAAGTGACTGCCGCGAAATCCCTGTACGATACGCCAGGCGAGGTTCGTCGCGAACAGGTAACCGGCCCAGACATGCAGTTCCTTCATCAGGATTTTGGCGTCGCCAGCGAGGCCGATTGTCTTGCCGTTGAAGATGACCAGTCCGGTACCGAGCAGCGCCAGTACCGACAGGACATTAATCCAGTGAAACCAGCGTATGCCGCGGCCCCACACGTGATAACTCGTTAGTTGTGTTTGTTGCATAATAGGCTCCTATATAAAAGAGATTGAAAAAGGGTTCGAG
>JAPHUG010000233.1 GCA_026197195.1 Sedimenticola sp. | reverse complement strand
TAAAGCGAATTGATAGCCACTTGGGATGATGCTGAAATACTCATTTCAAAGTCATTACTCCAGCTTAGAACTGCGGGGCAGACTTGATTGAATGTACCCGGATGGTAAATATCAAACGAGACCTACCCCTTCGATACTAACAATCGAGTCTGACCCTTTGGTTGGCTGTTGTTCCTTTCTGCTAGCGTTTGTTTGAAACGCCAGACACGCTAAAACCGTAACTGGCGAGGATATGCTGTCCCTCTTCTGATAGGACAAAAAATGCGAGACGCCAGGCATCTGCGTTTGTTTTGTCAAGAACTGTAAGGCCATAATCCGCGCCTACACTCAACGCAGAGGGGATCTGAACCACTTTAAGTGACGGAACCTGCTTTTTGGCAAGTAACGCATTGGTGCAGTAAGTCAGAAAGAGATCAGCTCTATCATTTTCCATTACCCATCCGTATTGATTTCTTCCCTTGGGTGCAGGCGCTGAATCTGGGCCGCCGGTCAACTGCAGTGCCTTTTCTTCAAGCGTTTTCTGTGCACCTGTCTGGATAGTTTCGGCTTTTGCAAAAAGCTCCCATGCATAATCACCGGATGGGTCAGCTTTTGGCGTGGATGTTCCCAGCTTGACGTCCGGTGAGAGCAGTACATCCAGCATGTTGTTTTCATCTATCTGTATATCATTTTGTGCGAGCACACAGAGCTTGTTCCGGGCAAACAAGGCAACGCCTTTTCCCAAGCCGGACTTAACGAGTTTCCGCGGATGTTTCATGTTCGCAGACGCAAACACCTGTGCAGCTTCACCTTTCTCTATTCTCCCCCGAAGCAGGCCGGAGGGTCCGGATGTCATGGAAACCGGCACATTCTGGCTCTCTTCAAAACGTTGAGCCACTTCATTTAACGCGTTTTTAAGGCTACCTGCTGCATACAGGCTAATTGAAGGCTCAGCGTATGACTGGCCTATCACAAGCAGGCCAAGCATAGGCAACATGATGCGCAATTTTTGGATTCTAGTACTCAAGTTTTTATCTCCGCTATCGTTATGATCAATGAAGCATAACGAAAACCAATCCCAATGACCAGCCAAACTGTCCTTTATGCGAGTATTCACACAGAGACCAGTCACTTAATCCAGATTCAGCCCAATATCTGTAATCGAAAAAGGTGCTTATATGGCTTCTTTGCCATTGGACTTGAGGACTGTCAACACGAATTAGGGCATTACAAATATTTTGACGATCCGAGCGAATAATAAGCATTGCGATAACTACAGCAGAGTGCTCTATATAAAAAACAACAATCTCTGACAGATGAATAAACGGGATAGAGTTGCCTTAATGCGGCTAGATTAAACAGTGACACGAGTGAACAGAAATCGATAAGTTTAGGCGGAGATTGTATATGTCCTGGTCGTCGATGGAGTCGTAAAGGGGGTGGGGTCTTTACCTTCATCCTTTTTGCAGCGTTCGTGCATGCGACACCGCACAGGGTGCTGTATCAGAGGAGATAGATGTTTTTATAAGAAAACTATTCACCTTCTTTATATTCCCTGCTAACCTCTTGAGTTTGTAAAGGGATAGCCATTTGGCAGGATGCTGAAAACCCACCTTTTAGTCCACTTTCCAAGTCTGGTCACTGTTTAAAGGGAGATTGTATGCGCAGAACAAACTGTCGGATTTTTCAATATATACTACGGATGCATATTGTCTTGAATGTGTGGGCTATATAAAAGGTGAAGTTTCTGTATCTTTTAGCTTGTCTTATATTTTCTGGTGAAGTGCAATCTAATCCGATAATTATACATCATAGTCATGACTTTATATGGTGGTGGGGAGTTGGACGGGATGGTATGCCCATTTGGTATGGATTTATTACTGCTTTAATCGGTCTGTCATTAGAGTTCATTTTTATATGGCTATATCTTAGGCATAGAATTCAAAGGCTAGGTGGTATGTTTATTGGTATTAACAGCATAACATTTCCAATTACTCAGTTAATAGCATACCCCGTGGGGGTGCTATCAGAGCTAATGCCAATCATTGGTGAAAAGCTGTTTTACAATAGAAACAATGATTTTAAGCGCATGGGTTATAGAGGGTGGGCACTAATTATTGCGGGTAATGCACTGAGTTGGCTTGTTGGCTATCTATCAACGCATATTTATTTTAAATACTTATATGAAACCTAATATGCAGGTTGTGCATATTCAAAGCCAACGGCCCTGCGCGTGACGTCTGACTATGCCATCCGACCCTTACCTACAATCTTAAGGCTAAGAAGGATTCATGAAAAAATATTCAACCCTATTTATGCTTCTTATTTCATTACCTCTCATGGCTAATGACCAAATCGAGTGTCCTGATGGTACAAAAGTAGTTACAGGAAATAGGCTTTATAAAGGCAAAAAAACAACTGCTCATGGCTGTGTTGATGAAAAAGGAAACCTTCACGGAACAACACTTATTTCTTACAATAATATTATAATAGATAAGTGCAATTATACTAACGGGAAACTAAATGGAAGTTGTACTAGCTGGTATTTTACAGGGGAGAAACAGCGTGTAATGCAATTATTAAATGGAAAGCCTCACGGTGAAACAAAAGGTTGGTATAAAAATGGCACTCTCAAATTACAAGCTTTTTATATAAATGGGAAGCCGGTTGGTGAATGGAAAAAATGGAATAAAAGAGGTGAATTAATCAACGTTATTAAGCATTAAAGCAGTCCTCTGCATAACAAGTCACTGCAATTCGCAAACAAAAAATGGAGGCAGATTTATTATCTGCCCCGTTTGTGTTGAGCCGATTAGTTACTATTTAATGCGGCGTGTAATAGACACCATTGATATAATTGTAGAGATCGTCTATCACAACTTCCTGCTCACTGATAATACTCTTCACCACGTCACCGATACTGACCAGGCCGATCAGTTGGTTGTTTTCCATTACAGGCAGATGCCGTATCCGTTTGTCAGACATAATGGCCAGGCAGTCGTCCACTTTTTTCTTTTTGTCCACGTAGCAGACTGCTTTGGTCATGACCTCTTTAACCAGTGTCTCTTTGGATGATTTACCCTTGATGATTATTTTTCGGGCGTAATCCCGTTCAGAGAGAATGCCGATCAACTGCTCATCCTGCATGACCAGGAGGGCACCGATATTTCTCCGGTCCATGATGAGCAGGGCCTCGTAGACGGTCGCGTCCGGCGTGATGGTCCAGAGTTGGTCATCCTTCTGGGCCAATATGGTTTCCACATACATGGCTTCACCTCGCTGTTTCTCCGGCTAGAATTACCCTAAGTATAGTCGCTTACCGGCGGTTCTGAGGTTATCTGCTTCACTATGGATAGTCGTTATGGTGTTGTCACTGGCGTGATAATCCTGTGATCTTTCTATGGCAGAATCATCATTCGATTAAAGGAGGCTGCTATGTATAAACTTTTACTGGGATTATTATTCGCGGTGCTGGTGAGTGGTACGGTCTGGGCAGGAAAGGATCCGGTATTCAGTACATCGGAGGGTGCTATCAGGGGCTATGACCCGGTGGCCTATTTTACCGAGGGAAGGCCGGTCAAGGGTGCCAGGGCGCATCATAGTCGTTATCAGGACTCAGACTGGTACTTTACTTCAGCTGAGAATCTGGCGCTTTTTCAAGCCTCACCTGAGAAATACGCTCCGCAATACGGCGGTTACTGCGCCTGGGCCGTGTCCAAAGGTTATACCGCTTCAATTGATCCGAAGGCTTGGACGGTTCGGGATGGGAAGCTCTATCTCAACTACAGCAAGGGTGTTCAGCGTGACTGGTTGGAGGATGTACCGGGCAACATCGCCAAGGCCAATAAGAACTGGCCATCGGTACTGAATTGATTTTTCTTAAGGAATAAATCGCGCAACAACCCTATGATTCGGCAGGATACGTTTTAATAAGGTGGGCATGGTCTCTGTGCTCACGATGTACTGACTTATAACCGACTGATAATTCTGCAGAATAGTGAACATGAAGCCGTTGTCGATCACTTTATGGTTGGTGTGGGGTTGCCTGCAGCCGCTCTTGGTTCATGCCTTCCCGCCGATGCAGCTGTTTGTTGATATTACCCCGGCCGGGGGTGTATTGACCTTACCTGCCGGTACCTACGCAGGGCCAGCGGTGATCAATAAACCGATGACTATCGAGGGGCAGGGTGAGGTCACAGTAGATGGCGAAGGTGTGGGCAGCGTGTTGACCGTCAAGTCGGATGGTGTGACGGTTCGAGGGTTGCACCTGACCAACTCAGGTGATTCCCATGATCAGGTTGATGCCGGTCTGTTGCTGAAGGCCGATGGTGCCCTGATTGAGGACAACCAGATTGATAATGTGCTGTTTGG
>JAPHUG010000127.1 GCA_026197195.1 Sedimenticola sp. | reverse complement strand
TTGAGTTGTTTAGCCATTATCCCCATAGTCCTTTTCAATAATCCTGTCTTTAAATCAAGGCCGGTACTGCTTTTCAAAACTGGCATCCGTTAAATCTCGACGTGAGAAAAGCTCATCAGGTAGCCCTTGATCATATTTTATCTTTTTCGTAATGAGTTGCGTCTTATGTCCCGTCTTCAGGTCGTACATAGTGCTTTCCATAATGGTCCATACGCCCTGTATTTTTTTTATCTTACGAGCAGTCATCTTTTTGCTTGGGTTCTGCCGCCCTTTCTCGTAAAAATGGACCACCAGAGGCACTAATATCTTGCTATAGACACAACTCTCGCGCCTTGAATAGACCGAGTTATCAGGATCTTTCGGCACACTCACCAACAAGTCACAGGGTACCTTGCCAACCTTACCCTTGCCTTTCAGGTAGTGATGATCCATCTCGACCTCACGATCCAACAGATCCTCATAAAAAAAGTCAGAGCCAACAAATCGGCCACCCTTACGAGAAGAAGCAATCCGACGAGCCTTTTTCAAGGCGGGCAAATAGAGCCATTGATCACTTTCATCTCCAGGGTGATCCTGTGTCAACAATCCGGTTCCGCGAACATCATCCGGTTTAATAAAGCGCATCAGCGACCAGCGCTCACCCCCGCCCTTCTCTTTTCCATAGCTGTAGAGCTCTCGTTGACGGGGATTGCCGTCTTTACTCTGAAGCTTCATTAGTACCAGTGAACTGAAGTCATCACCGTTGTGGCGATCATAAACAGCCTGTGCTAACGCAACACCCTCTGCATTGCTCAAGGGTTCCATGGCAAGCACGGCTGATGACAGAATGACTGACATCAAGCCTATAATCCCGCCTTTTAGCCTTTTCTGGATCCTGTTAATGCTCATTTTAGCTGAAGTTGCACTCATTACTTAATAATCCATATCTGAAACATTCTATAACTACTTGAAAGTATTGCAAGATATTTATAGGGTGACCGATGATTTTGTTAATCAGAACACATGTATCATCTGACCCAGGCAAACGAGGTCTGTTCACCCAAGATAGAAAGGAACCGCTTTATTGACCAGCTTGATAACTATAAGTCACTGTATTATCAAGCAGTTTGTACCCTTGAAGTACTATCCAACGGCCGCACCAACCCACGCATGATCATAAGCCACGCGCAGGTTGCCACTTATTCAAAATAGGAAAACTAACGTCAATAAACCTATGGCATCGTATTTTTCAGTAGAAGATCGACATCAGCCATCTCACTAAACGGTCGAGAGCTGCCTTTAATCTCAGTCAGGAGTTTTCGGGCCTCTGCCTGCCGGTTCAGCTTGACAAGGGTTGAAGCCAAGTGGAACTTAACCGAGGGGTTCCCATAGTCATAGACCAGCGCCTCCCTAAAGGTTGCCAGTGCCGCATCGGTGCTACCTTTGCGACTCTGTATCCAACCCAAGGTGTCTAAAAACTTTACATTTTTAGGCGAGGCAGCGAGAGCCTTTTGCGCCATTTGCTCTGCCTCAGTAGTCTTACCCGAACGATAAAAACTCTCCGCGGCACTTACAAGAACGGCAGGAGTGTCCGGGTACTGTTTCAGCAGCTTTTCATAGCGACTCATGGCACTTTTAAGCTTGCCGAGCCTGACGTAAGCCTCTGCAAGCGCCAACTCGACGGGCGGATCATCAGGATAGCGTTTAAGCCAGGCAACTAACCGTTGGATAACCTCTTCATCATTTCCGCTTAGCGCGTAGATGTCGGTCAACCCCAAAATTGCCTGACGACTATCACCTAAAGACAGCGCACGCTCATAACTGGCAAGCGCTTTCTCATAGTCCCCAAGCCCCTGATACAACTCAGCCGTTAACAGATCACCTGCGGGTGTATTCGGCGTCAGCTTGCGAACAGACCCAATCAAGCGTAAAGCATGCACCTCATCCCGCTCTTCAATCACCAGCTTGATCAGTGCGATATAACCGGCGAGATACTGATCATCATAAACCAGTGCCTTTTTTAATGATTCGATAGCACCTGCACGATCATCCGCGTCAGATTGCGCCTTTGACAACGTCATATAGGCCTGACTTCTATTGGCGGCAAAATTAGTTGCAGTTGTGAATGCCTCAATCGCCTTTTGCCGTTGATTCAAAAGCTGATAGATCCGACCCATCATGGTAAAGGCTTGGGCATCCGTGGGATTGCGACCGAGAAACTCATCCAACACCACCAGCGCCTTATCAGTCGCACCTGACTTAACGAGCGCATCAACCAATCCATCCAGCGTAATGTGGCTATCATTTTTTAAAGAAAATGCCTTTTCATACCAAAGCAACGCCGACGCCCTATCACCCAACATCGCATGCGTCTTACCCAACTCAACCATCAACTCATAACTTTCCGGGTATTCTGCAACCTTGGCCTCAAGATACTTCACAGAAGATTGACCCTCCCCTCTAACCAGATCCATTCGAGAAAGGTGTGTCATCGCATCCGTATTGGCCGGATCAAGCTCAAGTGCCCGCTTGAACCACTGCTCAGCCCCCTTTAAATCCCCACTTAATCCCAGCGCCGCACCGTACTGCTGGGCATAACGTGAACTTTTTGGCGAAGATTCAACGAGCTGCTTAAATATGATAATCGCCTTATCGAACGCGCGAGTCCGCACATAGGCATCAGCAAGCAAAAGATCCAACTCGATTTTCTCTTCCGCCCCCTCTTTAGCTTTCAGTAACAGCTGGATCGCCTCACCCAACTCACCCGCAGCCATCTTACTGCGCGCCAGATTAATTCGTCCCAGGTCAGAATCAGGAACCAGCTCAACCACTTTCTTGAAATACTGCTGCGCCAAGTCATAGCTCTTCATATCCATATAGGCCATGCCTAACAGAGAGAGGATATTGGGGTTATTCGGATAGACCACATTAATTTTGGACAGAATACCCCGGGCATTCTCAGGCTTGCCTTCGATCAACTCAATAATGGCCAGCGTTCGAATAGATTCCAAATCATTAGGTACAGCTTTCAGGTATTTATTAAGGTAAGACTTCGCTACGTCATAACTACCCAACTGATAGCTGGTGATACCCGCGAGATAGAGATAACTGGGGTTATTTTTCATCACCTCTGCCGGAACAGCCTTCAGCGTAGAAACCACATCACCCACACGGGCTTCCGCATCTTTGGCATCCCCTTTAGACGCACTGATGATGGATTTCAGATATTTGGCACGGGGCTCACGGGGTATCTGATCCAGGATAAAATCTACATCCTCTTCCGCACCAGCAAGATCACCTTTCTGCATCAGCATACCGGAACGCGCCAGACGGGCCGCCAGATGGCCGCTCTCCATGGTAATGGCACGGTTTAGTGAGGTCAGTGAGCCGGAATAATCCCCTTTCAAGCGCTGTACATTGGCATTTAACAGCCAGGCATTAGCAGATCCCTGCCCACTACTCAGAACCTCATCAACCAAGATTCCAGCCTGAGTAACCTGATCACGCTGAATAAGTACCTGCGCCATACCCAATTTAGCGACCGTCAGGTTGGGTTGTAGCTTCAGAGACTCATTAAATTCCCGGTACGCCGAACTGAGCTGATAAAGCCCAAGGTGCGCCCTACCCCGAAAATAGGCTAATTTCGCTTCAAGATTCTGCTCCCTACTGGCAGGCTTGGCAATATCCAGCACTTGCTGGTATTTATCCTGAAGAAGGTAGGCCTCTGCGAACATAGGCAAGAGACGATTTGGGCTGGCGCCACGGGTCTTTGCAAATTCCAGCTCTGCTTCTGCAACGGCGCCATTGCCTTGTTTGATGAGGACTTCGGCCATCAGCAATCGCGAAGGCAGGTGATCAGGATCTATCTGTAAACCATTTTTGAGATGAATTATTGCCTCGGAATAACGCGACACCTGAAAACTTTTAAGTGCCTCTTCATAATACCCACCAGGCTCAGAAGAATAACTTGTTGAATTGTATACAGTTAAAAAACAAACCAATGCGATACTAATAATATTCCTAGCCCCACTACAACAGCATTTAACTAACATATTACAAACCCCATTAGACCCTTTGCTCACTAATATTTCGGAATATTACATATCGGCCATAAAAAACTGAAATATCTAAAAATAGAACCGTTTTCACAAGAAGTTAAACTGCCGTACAATGCCAGATTGTCAGTTAAAACCTAAGCTCCAAGTTAAATGCCATTGTCTTTTCCTATCCTTTCCACCACAACAATATCAGTTTATTACAACAGGAAGGCAATAATCATTGGTCATAAACACATGTAAAAAATAATAATGTGTCAGTTTATTTTACAAAAGTACCTTCCTAAAGGTTATAAAGATGACGTTACTTATTGTTTTATATATTTATTATTATTGTGGCTTGAATTGTGCATATTAATGACCATACACATTATTGCCTTCTAGAAATGGACAATACATACTAGGAAAACAGCGAATATGAACAAAAAGCACAAATCAACTCTTCGTATTGCATCCATGCTCGTTGCCAGCTTACTCGTATCAACAGGCAGTTTTGCAGAATCAAAAATATCACATATTACTGACTCGAATAATGACAGTATAGGCAGTTACTCCAGTAATAATTACAAATATGAAACCAAGGATATGTTCGTAACTTGGAGTTCAAATAATGACGTTAATGTACAGATTTACACAAACTTTGCAGGCAGGTCTGGAACTTCAACATTCGGAACTAGTAAAATAGGATATGGTGACCTACTCATTGGCACCAACCCTATATTTGACAGTAACAATGAGCTGAGTAACGCAACCAATTGGAACTATGCCTTCCTATTAGATACAGATGATAGATACGGCTCAGCCAGGAATACTAATCCCACATCTGACACTGCTGGATTTCTGATCGACTACACTTCGGGAAGGCAGTTTACTAACTGGAAAGAGAAAAATACGGTTAAAGATTGGCATGGAGTAGATGGAAATCCTCCTCGTGGAGATGAAATAGTTACGAGTGCATATTACAACGGCAGCCAACACGTTTACGATCAAGGCACCTGGAAGGTCGCTAACAGCAGTAGTGGGATGAGTACGAGTAAACATTTGTCATTCTCCTTTAATATTGGCTCACTTGGTCTAAGTGACCCTTCTCAACTGGCATTTCGCTGGGCGATGACTTGTGCAAATGACATCATTCAAGGCGTGGCTTACGCACCCGGCGGCAATAATCAGGTACCAGAACCCGCAGCTTTAGCCCTCATACTCTCTGGATTAGCCGGACTTGGATTCGTAAGACGCCGCCGCACCACCACAGAACAATTGGAGGCTTAAACCCTTTAAAGGTTGTTTATTTAACTTATCCCTATAAGTGGTAGAATAAGCCGATATTAGCCATCTCATTAAAGAAATGGGCTAATCAAACGATAAGCAAGCAAGACTGTTATCTAGGATGTTGACACTATGTCAGACAGTAAAGACAAAAAACCGAGTGAGATCGAAAACGTAACGGAAGATCAACAGGTCTCATCGGGTCGGCGTAAGTTCACAAAAGCAGCTCTAATGGCGAGCCCTGTCATCATGACAGCGGCTAGCAAGCCAGTTTGGGCCACTGGTACCGGCAGAAGGTGTACCGTTTCAGTATTGATGTCTGGTGGTTCAGCCCCAATGGAAGATATCAGCAACTGCAGATCTTGTAGCCCGGGCTATTGGCACCATGATAATGCGTGCTGGAGTACGGCTGGAATGGCTGATAAAAAACTACATACTTTTGGCGATTTCTTTCTTACCAATTTTAACACTGCAAATTACTATACGAAAGAATTAGAAGCCTTAAACACCCGACTTGAAGACTTTTTCCCCTCTGCACAAAGCAGCACAAACAGTAATAAGTTTTTTAAATTTGCAAGGGCCGCTACCGCAAGCTATCTAAATGCACAGGCTTTTGGACACACCTTTATGGACATCCCATCAACCAGCAAGGTTCTATCACTTATTGGGTTGGTGTTTTACCCGTCTCGAACCACCTTGCCAGATCTAGATAACTTTGACATCAGGGAAAATAAAGCCAACAAAAAAGCAGAGTACCTAGCAGGATACTATGACGACAATTCGGCAACATGCATTCTTCCAAATAATGGAAACTGCCCTAATCCAGGCTTTACACTATAACCAGAGCCTCTGCAGTCCAAGCTAATTTAGCATGAGGAAAACACAGGCCTATCATTTCAACACTGAAGTTTGGAGCGTTGCACGTGTTGGTGTTTTTCACTGGAAAAAATGGCCTGACTCTGATGCTGTTATTCTATACTTTTCAGGAAACGGGGACACACACCTACTAACCTATCTTGGTTATTTAATTCTAGAGGAACTTAGAAAATCCCCTAAAACTCAGCCCGAACTTATTCAAGTACTTACTGCACTCATCAAAAATCCTGACGAAGTATTACCTTTTCCTACAGAAATGGTAAAAGCACACCTGTTCCACCTAAAAAAAATAGGCCTAGTAGTCTCGTGATGACCAGACTCAATCAGATCTCTTACGATAACTTTGAAGACGCAATTAGATCATCAGGAATTCGGCTTAGAACTGGCCCATTCACCACAAATCTATCTACAAAACTTCGCGATGTAATACATAACCTATATCTTCTCTATGCCGATCACACTGTTTCTATAGAACCTGGGTTTTCGGATTTCCATTTAAAAATCCATCAACCATCATTCTTCCGACGCTGGTATCATCCACAGGTTAATTTCTCATTTGATGGCCTAACACCATTTAATCCACTACCACGACCTCAGGCCTATGCGATCTTTGAATGGGGCCTTAACTGGTGTATATCAAATTACAGCCATCAATATCTGATGCTTCATTCTGCCGTACTCGAAAAAAATGGCCATGCAGTCATATTTCCCGGGGCACCTGGCGCTGGCAAGAGCACGCTATGTGCTGCTTTATCGCTAAGTGAGTGGCGATTATTTTCAGACGAGGTGGCATTGATCGAGCCTGTTTCTAATAATTTAGTTAGCAATCCAAGACCCATTAGCCTTAAAAATAAATCAATTGAAATAATTAAAGCATTTTCAGGTGAAGCAATCATAGGCAAAACAATATACGACACATCTAAAGGTACAATAGCGCATATGCAACCACCCGTAGAGAGTGTCCATCGGAGCAATGAAAAGGCAAAGCCTAAGATCATCGCATTCCCAAAATTCATCCCTGGTGCTAAAAAATCACTTATTCCTCTAACAAAAGGAGAAGCGTTCATAAAACTTTGTGAAAACGCTTTCAACTACAGCACTCTCGGACTTAAAGGTTTTGATATGATGAGTGAGTTGATTGATCAATGTGACTGCTATCAATTCGAATACAGCGATCTTAATGATGCAATTGATACTTTTAACTCCATCGTGCCACAGAAACCTTTATAAATATGAATCTACTGTTAAGGATCCTGCAAAAACCATCAATATCCAGCACCTATGATGACCAACAATGGGATTTATTAATCCGCCAAGCTCGTTCAGCTGGACTACTAGCACACCTTTACCATAGATTTATAAATGCTGATGTTTTTGACAGCATCCCTCAAAAAGTTAAGCATCATCTCAACTCAGAATTTATACTCTCTAATCGACAGCATGACGCTGCAAGATGGGAGATCTCGCAAATACAACAAGCCCTGGAAGAACTAGGCTTACCGATTGTATTGCTTAAAGGCGCAGCTTATCTTCAAACGGGGCTCCCATCATCATCCGGACGCTTTTTTAGTGATATTGATATATTAGTACCTCGCACTATCCTGATTGATACCGAACAGAGACTCGAACGATGGGGATGGTATACCACGCATCACGATGAGTATGACCAGAAATATTATCGTAAGTGGATGCACGAAATTCCTCCGCTTCAGCACATCACGAGGAAGAGCACCATTGATGTGCATCACAACATCCTTCCACTAACTGCTCGCCTGCATCCCGATCCAGAAAAACTGATAGCCTCTTCTGTTCAGATTAATGAAGAGTTTGAGCTATATGTTTTGTGCCCTGAAGATATGGTCTTACATAGCGCTACTCACCTCTTCCATGATGGAGAGCTTGAACACGGCTTACGCGACCTTGTCGATCTGGATAGACTGCTCCGTCACTTTGGTGAAGATGATGAATACTGGGAGAGGCTTGTGAACCGTTCAGTTGAATTGGAGCTATCACGCCCACTCTATTATGCACTGCACTATACTTCAGCTATTTTGAAGACCCCTGTACCGGAAGCAATACTGAAGTCAGACAAATTAGATCGCCCTTCAGCACCTATGGCTTTCTTAATGGATAAGCTTCTTATGCGTGCTTTAATGCCCGCTCATCATAGCTGTGATGACTGGTTTACCGGCACAGCAAGATGGCTGCTATATATACGCTCTCACTATTTGCGGATGCCTATCCACCTCCTTATTCCACATCTATTCCATAAATCTTTTATCCGTCCGTATAACGAGTGGAAAGAAGCTAGAAAGATGGATAAATCACAAAATCTGTCAAAACCGAAAACGGAATCAAAACCAGAGATTGATATTTTTGAGTAGTTTCATGCCCAAAAAAGCGTTATAAGAAGCAAGTGTAGTTTACTATTTCTTTGCAGAGTCTAAGCTCAATCACTTACCTGTACATATAACTATAAAGAGAGGGTACGAACTACCCTCACTAGAACAAGGAGAAAACAATGAACGCGCTTTTTTCCAACCTAGGTTCAATTGCTGGCCTGCTTGGCGTACTTATTTGTCTTGTTGCAGGCCTCACACGCGTCTCTGGGAGCTATTATCTAGCAGGTTATGGTCTACAAAGCCTGTTACTCGCAGGCATCGGGCTATTATTAGTCGGTTGTTTTCTAAAGTTGGAATCACTCACAAGAGATTGAATTTCGGTATCATCACTTACTGAATCCACTCGGGTTTGTAGACTGCCATCGCCAAGCGTCCTGGCACATGGCGTCCAAGCCTAATGAGGACGTCCAGCCCAGCTCTTTTTCAGCCAGCGAAGGGTCTGCATAGCAGGCTGCAATATCGCCGGGTCGCCTATCAACAACCTGATAAGGGACGGGTTCTCCACTTGCTTTGGAAAAGGCATTAACCATTTCAAGAACAGAGTAACCTTGCCCTGTGCCCAGGTTATGCGTGATCAAACCCGTCGCCTGCTTCAGTTTTTCTAGCGCCGCCAAGTGACCTTTGGCCAGATCCACCACATGGATATAGTCCCGAACCCCAGTGCCATCCGGTGTTGGATAATCACCCCCGAATACCGACAGCTTTTCCAAACGACCTGCCGCTACTTGAGATATGTAGGGCATCAAGTTATTGGGTATGCCATTGGGATCTTCGCCAATCAAGCCACTCTCATGGGCACCTGCCGGATTGAAATAGCGCAAAATAGAGATATTCCAATCAGGGTCTGATGCATACAGATCCCGCAGGATATCTTCTATGATGAGCTTTGAACGCCCATAGGGATTTGAAGCGGATAAGGGGAACGTTTCACGAATTGGTAAAGAGGCAGGATCACCGTATACCGTGGCGGATGAACTGAATACGAAGGTCTTCACACCTGCTGTCTGCATCGCTTCCAACAAAGAAAGCGTACCTGCAATGTTATTTTGATAGTAGTCGAGTGGAATCTCGGTGGACTCACCCACGGCCTTTAAGCCGGCAAAATGAATTACTGCATCGATGGCCTGCTGCAGAAAGACATATTCCAAAAAGGCAGCATCGCGGACATCACCCTCCAAAAAGTGTACATCCTTACCTGTAATCTGCTTTACACGATTTAGTGACTCACGATAGCTATTACATAGATTATCGATAACCACCACATCATGGCCTTCCTCTAACAGTTCAACACACGTGTGTGATCCGATATACCCTGCACCGCCCGTTACCAATATCCGCATACTCAACATCCCTTTCCGCGAAAAACGATCGCTCTCTTTTTATTTGATGAAATTCATACAACGTATGAGAGATCCAGTCTCGCCGATTGGGCGCCAGATTTCAAAACGAATTATCAATAGAAATAGTGAATGGTGCCCGGGGCCGGACTTGAACCGGCACGGTCGCAATGACCGGCGGATTTTAAGTCCGCTGCGTCTACCAATTTCGCCACCCGGGCAGGGTCTTTCTAGAGCGGATAAAAAATGGAGGCTGAGCCCGGAGTCGAACCGAGGTAGACGGTTTTGCAAACCGCTGCATAACCACTTTGCTACTCAGCCATTTTTCTTTTCAGGAGCGCAAGTATCCTGCATTTCTCAGGAATTTTCCACTACCTGAAGAAGAAAACCCCGAGTGCTACCCGGGGTATCCTGAATACTTGGAGCGGGAAACGAGATTCGAACTCGCGACCCCAACCTTGGCAAGGTTGTGCTCTACCAGCTGAGCTATTCCCGCATCGCCTTGATGCGCGGGCTATTGTAGTCTCCCAG
>JAPHUG010000207.1 GCA_026197195.1 Sedimenticola sp. | reverse complement strand
CACATCGGCAGGAATACCCCAAGAGCCAACACCAGGACCATACCACCAATGATTACGATTATAATCGGCTCAATAGCGTCTGAGAGCCGGGCCAAATCATAACTCACTTCACGCTCATAATGTTCGGCCGTCTCAAGTAATAGATCATCGACTGCACCGGTCTCTTCACCAATGGCAATCATCTGCAGCACCATAGAGGTGAACATACCCGTTGCGGCGGCTGTACGGGCAATCGAATCACCACTCTCGATACCATCCCGCATGCTTAGTACCCGTTCACTGACAAAGGCGTTATTCACCACCCCAGAGATCACCGTAAGCGCCTGGACCAACGGCACGCCTGAACGCATGGCGAGGGCAAGGGAGCGGGCAAAACGCCCTAGAATAGCTTTTTTGAGGATCTTCCCTATCAGGGGTATCTGCAGAATCATACGCGACCAGATATAACCTCCACCTTCGCTCATGATCCAGAAGCGTAATCCGAGTAAACCACCGAGTAAGCCAGAGAGCAGATAGGGCCACCAGGCCAGGGTAAAGCTGGAGACACCCAGCAAGATCTTCGTCGCCAGGGGTAGCTCTGCATCAAAGCGGGCAAAGGCATCAGCAAAAGCCGGGATGACGAATATATTGATGATCACCAGTGCCACTACAATCGCCAGAATTACCGTCAACGGATAACGAGTCGCACTTTTGATACGGTTGCGTGTCTCTTTTTCCAGCTCAAGATAGCCCGCTAGCTGCAAAAAGGTCTCGTCCAGTCGGCCAGTGCTCTCACCCACTTTAATTAAACTGATAAACAACGGTGAGAATATATTCGGATAGCGGGCCAGTGCCATATGCAGCTCACGCCCCGACTGGATATCATCGGAAACCCCCTTTAAGGCGGAGGCCAGTGTCGGATTGGAGGTGGTATCGATCAAACTACCCAAACTGCGAAGAATAGGTACACCCGCCTTCTGCAAGGTATAGAGTTGTCGGCAGAGTAAGACCAGTTCATCCAGCTTCACACTGGGTTTAAACCATCCGAGCTTGATCTCTTTACTGGCCCCACGTCGTTCTACTGGAACAATGTCAATGGGTGTCAGGTTGGAGCGGAACAGCTGCTCAGCAATTGACTCGGCCGTCTCCCCCTCCAAGGTGCCCGTCATAGACTCGCCACGACGATTCCGTGCTTTATATTCAAAGGCACGCATCAGATCACCTCTGCCTCAATTCGACCTCGCATCAGGCCACCTCCACGTCGCCTGCGATACGGATCGCCTCACTCAGCGAAGTCGTCCCCTCTGCGGCATAGCGAAGCCCCGATTTCCACAAGGGCACAAAATACTTATTGGCCTGGGCCAGTTCAGCAAATGTCTCATGATCATCCTTTCGCAGGGCCGCCGCCATTTCACCATTCAGTTCAAGCAACTCATAGATACCGACACGCCCCCGATAACCCGATTGGCTACAGCGATTACAGCCCCGACCAATACGCAGACCAGATAAATCCAAATCATGCTCAATACCGTCCAACCAGGCCTGTTGCAGTTCATCCGGTGTGTAGGGTTCTGCACAATGACTACAGATTCGACGCACCAGGCGTTGTGCCACAATAGCCAACAGAGAGGAGGCCATCAAATAGCCGGGCGCCCCCATATCCAGCAGACGACTGACCGTGCCTATCGCACTGTTGGTATGGAGGGTCGAGAGTACAAAGTGACCGGTGATAGCGGCACGCAAACCAATCTGCGCCGTTTCAAGATCACGCATCTCGCCGACCAGCAGAATGTCCGGGTCTTGGCGCATGGCGGTTCTTAGCACGCGGGAGAAACTGAGGCCGATCTGATCGTAGACCTGCACCTGGTTAACCCGAGGCAGACGATACTCCACCGGGTCTTCCACTGTAATAATCTTCTTTTCAGCGACATTCAATTCGCTTAAGGCAGAATAGAGTGTTGTCGTTTTACCGCTACCGGTTGGTCCGGTAACGAGTACCATGCCATGAGGCTTGGCAATCAACATACGCAGACGTTTCAGCATCTCATCCTGTATACCCAGATCACCCAGGCTAAGAATGCCGGAACTCTGATCCAGCAGACGCATCACAACCGCTTCACCATGTTGTACCGGCATCGTGGAGAGCCGGACATCAATAGTGTGTTTTTTAACCGTGATCTGAAAACGCCCATCCTGCGGCAGACGCTTCTCTGATATATCCAGACTGGAGAGCAGCTTCAGGCGCTGGACCAACGCGGGAGCAATACGCCGCTCATTCATCACATGCTCATGCAGCACCCCATCAATGCGCTGCCGGATGCGTAATACCTCTTCATCAGGCTCAATATGTATATCGGAGGCCTTGGCTTGTAAGGCATCTTCAAACAGGGTCTGCAGCAACCGGATAACCGGTGCATCACCCGCTTCAACCGTCTGCATTAATTGACCGAGGTCGAAGTCGCCCTGGGTCAGATCCTCATGCAGCTCACCAGCCAGAGAGGTCAATTCATCTGAGCGGCGATACATCCTGTCCAGCGCATCCAGGAGATCACTCTCCCTGACCACTGCCTGTCGAATACGTTTTTTAAGTGAATGACCCAGCTCATCATAGGCAAACAGATCGGTAGGGTCCGCCATACCCACCAGCACGTCTCGTTCCCTCACCTCAAGCACAATGACTCGATAGCGACGGGCAACCGTCTCTGAGAGGGCTTTGACAACATCCGATTTGAGCGGAAAACTGGTCAGGTCTATATAGGGGATCTGCAACTGTTGTGAAAGGAAGTCGAGCAGCCGCTGTTCATCGATGAATCCCAGTTCAATCAGCGTGTGGCCCAGTTTATGGCCGGACCGCTTCTGTTCTGCCAGCGCCGCCTGTAGCTGTGCTTCAGAGATGACCAGGTTTTCAACCAGAAGATCACCAATCCGAATTTTTTTACGGCTTTTAGCAGACTCACCGCCACCTGTACCTGACACATCAACCATACCCTTATCGCTCCGCCGATAATGACAACACCCGCTGCCGGGCATATTCCGAAACTTCAACAGGCAACGCCTGCTTATCCAGTACCTGTCTATACAATACTAGCGCCTGCTCATGTTCACCCGTTGCATCCAGTGAGATAGCCAAGCCAGCAACAGCACGAGCGTTATCCGGTTGCTGTGCTACAAGCTGGCGATAGGTCTTAATGGCCGTGGCATACTGGCCCGCCTGCTGATAGAGAGAACCGAGCATAGCGAGTAGCTCAACATCATTGCCTGTTGCAGGCAACCGTTGCTCAAGCAGACTGATCGCCTTTAACTGCTCACCCGTTTCAATAAATGCACGCCCCACCAATAGCACAAAGGGCGCATGTCCCGGGGCAATCTGAAGGCCTTCATTAAGTAGTGAGAAAAACTCACTGCGATCACCCGCATTTAACAAAAGCATTCCTAAGTAACGACGCGCTTCATGATTCTGGTGATCCAGTTCAAGCACATGTCGTAATGAGGACTCAGCATCACCCAATCGCCCCTCGTTGAGATGCAGTATAGCGGTTTGAAATACTTCATCCGACGAGGCCTGTATTTTTTCGGCCGATACTTTTTTTACCTGGATCGGATCCGCTACTACAGATGAGACCCTGGCGGATGAAGATGACTGTTTTTCATCCGCGGGTTCCGGTTGATTTGCAGATGCTTTACTCACAGGCGCTGATTGCGCCACTTGCGGCCGCTCCGGTACCTGATGAGTTCGATCAGCTAGAGAGGGTTGTTCGACAGAGGGTGCTTCATCCCGTTGTTGGCGCGGCCCCTTACTAGCGATCTGCTGCTCGACCACGCCCGACGGCAACAGGGTTTTCGCCTGTTCTGTAATCGCTGCCACGTCCTTAGTTTCTTTCATTGAATCTGTCGCAGGTGGCTGTACGGCAGGCGATTGAACCTTCGACACCTCTACAGCCTTAGCATGCTGTGTGATGGACTCAACTACGGCTGGTGTCGGACGGTTATCATTATCTGCAGCAGGTTCAGTGAGCGGGACGACTTCCTCCGCAACGGCAGGCTCATGACTCAATGCGGTCTCGCTGGTGTCAGCAGGCGAACCAAACAGGCTCGATAGGCCGAGTGGTAACCTGGGTTGTAACGCTATGACAGTGACAGCAGCGGCCAGCAGCAGAAGCGCCCAGATAGGCCAACGCGATCCCTGCCGTTGTGTAGGCCTTGAAGGAACTGGCTGCGGTGTTTTAATCACACGCGGTGTCTCATCGGCCTGTTCGCGCTGATCAAGGTCACGCAACATCTGATTAATCAAGCTCATGAACCACCTCGCAGTGCGGTGGTGTTACCCCGGCGAAACAGGCTTTGCCAGAATCGGGCCAGGCGACCGGGCTGAAAGAAGGCGTCTTCGGTATCATCGATGGCCCGCTTCAGATGATTTTTTAAAATGGTTGTTTTTCCTTCACCGTAAGCCGCCAGCATCGCCTTGTGCGCGAGAATATTGATTAACCGTGGAATACCGCGGCTTCCTCGGCAGAGCCAATCCAACGCCTTGGCATCAAACAGATCTTTTCCAGGATAACCGGCCACCCCAAGACGGTGCTGAAGGTAGGCTTCACACCCTTCCCGGGTCAGTGGATGTATCGTATGTGAGAAGGTGATGCGCTGTTTCAACTGCCGGACTGAGGGACGGTTCAAATGTTCATCAAGCTCCGGCTGGCCAAACAGCACCACTTGTAACAACTTACTTTTTTCTGTCTCCAAGTTGGTTAACAGTCGAATGGCTTCCAATGTCTCCTCTGGCAATGCCTGCGCTTCATCTAGTAACAGAATCACCTGACGGCCCGATGATTTCAGTGCTATCAACTGTTTGTTTATCAACTGCAGCGCACGATGCCCACCAATATTCATGGGATAATCCACTCCCAGCTCTTCAGCCAGACAGTAACGCAATGCAGAGGGTGTCAGGTATGGGTTCGGGATATAGGCCGTGACCATCCCATCTTCCGACAGCATGTTGAGCAGCTTTCTACAGATCAGGGTTTTACCAGTTCCCACTTCGCCGGTAATCTTGATAAAGCCCTCCCCCATACGCAAGGCCACCAGGAGCACATTCAGTGCCTCCTGGTGATCCGCGTATGAGAAGAAGTAATCCGTATCTGGCGTCAGACTAAAGGGGGGTTCTCTGAGTCCGAAGTGGGATTCGTACATAACTCACTCAGTTTTTTCACCCAGGTTGCCAAACACTTCAGGCTGACTACCATAGTGGAAACCTTTGTCGAGTCGCTGGATACGGTTAGCCGTATCGGATACCCGTGAGCGCCAGGTCTCCGCACTTTCCACCACGGTCGGTCTCAAGACAATCACCAGCTCACTCTTTTTAGCGGCCTGACGGGTATGGCGGAAGAGTGAACCAATCATCGGCAGATCACCCAACAACGGTGTGGATGCCACCTCCTCACCCCGGGTATCTTGCATCAATCCACCAATAACCACCAGCTGGCCACTCTGGGCATAAACCAGGCTGTCAGACTCCCTGACGGTACTCTTTGCCAAGGGCAAGTTCTGTGTTTCGTTACCTACCTGAATCACCTTTTGCTGATCAGTGACCTGACTGACAGAGGGATGAATATGCAAGGTCACGCGCCCAAAACGATCTATCTGTGGGGTTACATCCAGCGCAATACCCGAGAAAAACGGTGTCAGTGTAATGTCAGGCGTGGTGGTCGTAGATGTCCCTGTCGTCGTGGTACTGGAGACATCCGTGACAAAAAATTCATCACTACCCACCTTGATCACCGCCTTCTGGTTATTCAGCGTCGAAATCCGTGGACTGGATAGTACCTGAACATTGCCCTGTGATTCGAGCAACTCGATAAAGGCCATGAAACTGCCGGTATTCAGTGCCGCACCAAATAGCCCACCAAATGCTGAGAAGCTGGTAAAGCTAACCGGGGAGGTTTCTGTCGGTGAACTGATCCCGCCATCGAGTAATTCTACGCCGGCTGAGCCTGGGTTTTTAAACATGGTAGAACCACTGCCGGTCTGTCCCATGCTGAAACTGTTACCATCAACGGTCATCATCTTGGCCCAGTTGATACCTGCCTGGAAGCCATCTTTGAGTTCAACCTCAATCACCTTGGCCTCAAGTATCACCTGCCGATGCATCGCCTCATCCGTGGTTTCCAAAAAGGCCTCCACTTCACGCAACTCATGAGGCATGGCACGAACCACCACAATGCCGGACTGTGGCGAGACCACAACGGAACGATCGGTTCCGGTGCCTACGATAGAGTGTAAAGCTGTACTTAACTCTGTCCAGAAATCAGCCTCCGAGGTGGTGTTAATTTCACTTCCGGAGGTTACTCCCGAGCCATCACTGCCACTCTCTCCGCTGTCCTCTTCGCTGTCACTTGATCCTGACACCTGCCCGGAACTGACCCGGGTCTGGGAACTACCGGAACGTTTCATGTTGAGGTAGTTGACCTGAAATATGCGTGACTGGAGCCTGGCGGGCAATACGTGAAAACCATTTCGCACCCGCTGATATTCATAACCGTAGACATCACGAAGGACATCCATGACATCCGGGATACTGACCTGCTTAAGACTCAGTGAAAGCGTGCCATCCACTTGTGGATGCACCACCATGTTATAGGGTGTCCCTTCGACCAGCCCCATTAAAAAAGCCTTGACGGGGACTTCATTGACATTCACATCGAAGCGCACAACTGCAGCCCGCTTGCTGGGCTTGGGCAGTTGTATATTGGCAGGAGGCAATAACGCCGCGCTCACCGCAGGTGGAGGGGTTACCGGGGACTTTTCAACCGGTTTTGGCGCTGTTTTGAGCTGTTCCTGAATAGTAGACATGGTGCCGCCATCTTTTGGCGCCATACTCTGACAACCCACTAGCAGCATCAGTGTCATAGCAGCCAAAGATGATCGAATCAGACAACGAGACAGGTTCATTTTCCCCCTCCGGATAAAGCCTTTGCCGGTGCTTTTACGGATATCGGCAACAATTCTATTTTAATACGATCCCCCTGCTGTTCGAGCTCAACAGCATGGGGCTCTATTGTGACAAGCTGAGCACCGTCAATCTGCTCACCGACATAGACGCGGCGATTATTGATTACCGCACTATTCCCTCCAGGCCCGATAAATATACCCGAAAGCCGCAAGGTATTCTCATCTAATACAGAATTCATTGCCGGATCCCGTGCATCGCTGCCTGCCGATAAATAGCCATAGGGTTCCATAGGGTCACGCAACTCCCCCGCCATCAGTGAGCCCGAGAGCAAGGAGAACAGAAGCGCTTGCTTGAATGCAGAACCAAGACTAAACACCAATCCAGCCCTCCGATAAGCTTAAAGTATGCAACTGTAATCGGACCCGGGTAACGGGATACTCTCTCACACTGACATCAATACCGTCCCAAAAGAACTGCCAGGGCAACGCTTCCAAGGATTGCAGATAACGAAGAACGGAAAGATAGTCACCTTCAAACTCAACCACGAAACCATGGCGGAAAATATTCTGTTTTTCTACTGCCGCTGCCTTCTCATCAACAGCTTCAGCAGCCTGTTCATCCTTTTTAGGGGTCTGTGCCAGCGCTTCTGTTTTCAGTGTGTTAAGTTTAATGAGGCTCAGGTTTTCCGAACTCAGTAAAATGCGTTCAAGCAGTCGGGCCATTTCCTGCGGTTCTATAAGCGCATCGGCCGTATCCTTGATACGGTTCTGCATCTGGGCAATCACCTGCTTGGCCTGTTCGATATCACGCCGAATAGCAACGTTTGGATCACGCTCTGCCTGGCTAACCAGCCCCTTCAACCGGGTATTGAGTTCACTGTTCTGCTCTGAAAGCTGATCAAGGTCGGCCTTGATACGACCCTGCAGTGCTGACTCTTTATCCCATAACAGGTTAAGCCAGACGCCCCCCATTAAAGAGAGGAGTAAAATCAGGATCATGAGTCGCTCTCTCAGACTCAAGGTATCGAAACGACCGGCGACTAATGCCAACTTGGCTTTCAGGGCATTCATTCTTCTTTACTCCTGACCGCCGTCATCAGGCTAAACTCAAGCTGACTGTCATTATCTTCCTGACGTGTCACATCAACCACCTGAAAGCTCTTACCTGTATAGGCCGGGGCATTCTGGAGGTTTTTGAGTAGCAGAGGCACCCATTCGGGCTTTAGCGTTTTACCTTTTAGAGAGAGGTGGGCACCTGCCTCTGTAATGGTAATTTGAGTGAACCAGATTTCACTCAGTGATTGACGCGCGAGGCCTTCAAAATAGCCTGAAAAGCCCTCTTTGTTAGCCGCAATACGGGTTTGAAGCGTATTAAGCAAGGCAAAGCCGGTTTTGCGCTTTTCAACCAGTTGGCTCAATTCACTTTCAAGTAGCTTGTTTACTTGGGGTACGGGCAGTTTTTCTGCCATGTTGGAGACATCCATCTCCAGATTTTCATACCGCGCCTGTGCCTTCAAATAATCCTGTTTCAGCTTTTCTGTGTTCCATATACTGAAGCCATAGAGCAGCCCCATGCCCAGTATCGCTATCCCCACAATGGTCAACATCACCGTGAATGAAAACGCAACTGACTGCTTTTTGAAAATAGGTTGGTAGAGATTAATCTGTTGTTTACGCATACCCTAATTGCTCCTCAGGGCAGCGCCAATAGCGGGCAGGCAACGATAGAGTGTTAACGAGTCAATCGATTCAACGCCTTGAAGAATTCCGTTAAGATCCAACAACGACACCTTGGCCGCCAGGTTTTGATCGGCATACTCTCTGAGTCGATCTCTT
Source organism: Sedimenticola sp. (assembly GCA_026197195.1). Classification (GTDB taxonomy): domain Bacteria; phylum Pseudomonadota; class Gammaproteobacteria; order Chromatiales; family Chromatiaceae; genus Sedimenticola. The sequence continues at coordinate 2,284 of JAPHUG010000207.1, read as the reverse complement.
CTTGATTCCGGTGCAATTATGGAGATAGTGGAGACGGCGCCCATGCCAAACTGGCTTTCGTGATAATCCAGCGAACGCTGTAACTCCAGCACCAGTGAATCCAGTGATTCATCCAACCCAAATCCACCCTGCTCTTCCAAATCGCTGCCGTTGATCTCAATCCGACGGTTCAGAAACAGGGTGTCCCCCTGGACAATCTCGATCATGCCGTAGCGTGGCGGAAGGTAAAGCAAGGCCTGAGACTGTTCGGCACCACCTGTCAGTGCAAGTACATTGCGTAGCGTTAATTCGGTAATATCAATGGCATCAATCTCAAGACCCGCCTCTTCTATCTGATCCACATACTGCTGAATCAGACTCTGTTTGGCGACGACCACGTACATCATGCCGGGACCGGATTTACGCTGAGATTGAGGCAGATCAAAGATATCCAGCACCGCATCGTCAATATGAAAATCCAGAAGATCCTTGATACGCCAACGGATAGCGCTCTTCAGCTCTTCGTTCTCAACCTCGGGTTTCTCTACCTGGAACAGCGAATAAGAGCCTGGCGCTAAAACAGCCACAGTGGGTACGCCCCGCAATCCCAATGACTTGACTGTATCAATCAGCTGATCGGACAGCACAGCTGAGGGTTCACCTTCAAAAAAAGCACAGGATTCAATACGGCACTGGTTATCCGCACAATCAATGGCGGTCAAAGAGAGTCCGTCTGTATGGAAACCCAAACCCACACGCAGACTGCTTTTTACCCGCTTTTTCAGCTTAAGCATCAAATCGTTTTTCCCATCTCCAGACCTAGCTGAAGATTCTCTTATTATAGTATGCGTACAATCCGATATAACGACTGAAAAATCAATGACTTTAGGATTTATTTTACAATTTTAGTTAAACATTTGCAGGGTCTATTCACTACTTCATCCAGATCGTAATCAGCGCCCCCCCTAAAGTCGACTCTCCAATCGAAAGCGTACCGCCGTAAAGGTGAACGATTCCATTTGCGACTGAAAGCCCAATCCCCTGGCCGGGCAGATGCTGATCCGCCCGCTCACCCCGCTCCAGTACACGGGTCCGAACCGCCTGATCAACACCAGGCCCATCATCAGCAATACAGAGTGTAAAGCCTGCTGCCGCCTGATCAGGACCGCCCCCCTTGGTCAGATCAATCTCAACCTGTGATTTGGCGTACTTATAGGCATTTTCCAATACATTGCCGATGCACTCCAGCAGATCACCCGGGTCCCCTGGAAACTGTGCCTCACTATCAACATGGCAGATACAGGTGATCGCCTTGTCACGATAGACCTTATCCAGTGTACGCATCAACCGGTCCAGAATGGGACGAAGCGGCGTGGTTTTTCTGAAGGTTGATCGTCCTGCTGCTGCCGCCGATTTCAATTGATACTGAATGATTTCATTCATTCTTGGTATCTGCTCTGCCATGGCTTCTTTTAACAGCGCGACATCATCCCCTTCTGCGGCACCCTGGAGTACGGCCAAAGGTGTCTTTAAACTATGGGCAAGATCACCCAGGCGGTCACGGTATCTATCCCGGCTGGCGTTGTTGTGATTGATTAAGGAGTTGACCCCCTCCGTCAGTTTCCTTAACTCTTTAGGATAGGCGCCTGATAGCTGCTCCTGCTCCCCCGTCTCAATCATCCGCAGGTCATCCGCTACTGCCCGCAAGGGCTTCATACCCCAACGCAAGACCGCCCCTTGTGCAAGCAGTAGAATAAGCGCCGCCCCACCGAGCCAGATCAGAATCGTTTGTCGGAACACTGCAATACGCTTGTGATGCCCCAGGGCACTTTCGAAGACGGTAAAAAGGTAGGCGATCTCCTTCCCTGCGTCATCTTCCCAGATCAGTGAGTAACGCAGCAGATAGGCGGCCTGGCCTGATCCCAGGTATTCAAATAGCGGTTCACCGGGGTTGGGCTGAGGGGTAGCAAACTCGGGGAAGGTCTGGCCAACACTGGATGGTGACTGCCACAGATAGCGACCCTGTTCACCCTCTACCTGAATGTAGAGCCCTGAATCAGGGCTGGCAAGCCTTGGGTCAGGCAGGCTTTCAGGCAACCGCATGCGTCCTTGGGCATCTGTTTTTGCTGCCCCCAACAAGGCATAAACCTGCCCCATCAGTTGGGTTTCAAGGGTACTCTCGGCCGAATCACGAAAGGCCTTGTCCAAGGCCATGGCGCCCAGCCCCAAAAACAAGACCAGCACAAGAGAGGCGGCAATCAACAGCCTACTTTGTATAGAACCCATCAGGCCGGGGGCTGTTGCT
>JAPHUG010000504.1 GCA_026197195.1 Sedimenticola sp. | reverse complement strand
TGATCTGAGTAAAGTACTGGCCGGGCTGATGGAAGCCAAGCGGGTCGATCTCTACCCGATCAAGATCAACATGGTGGTGATGCGCGACCTGAATCTTGCAGAAGTAGGGGATATGGTCGACTTCTGTATTGAAAACCGTTTTACCCTGCGCTTTATTGAAACTATGCCGGTGGGCGCTGCGGGGCAGGAAGCGCGTGATCGCTATGTGCCGTTGGATGAGGTGCGTGAACTGCTCGAACAGCGCTTCAAACTGGAACCGGCCCGAATGAAGGGCGCAGGTCCTGCCAAGTATTTCAAGATTGTCGATAAACGCATCAAGATCGGCTTTATCACCCCCATGTCCCAGCATTTCTGTGAAGATTGCAACCGTGTTCGGCTCTCGTCTGAAGGAACGCTCTACCTCTGTCTCGGACAGCAGGACAAGCTGGAATTGAAACCCTTACTGCGAAAGGGCCTCTCTGATGATCAACTGAAAGAGGAGATTCTGGCGGCGATTCAGCGAAAACCGGAAAAACATGAATTTAACACCAATCCGGATCAGGTGGTTCGTGTCATGTCCATGACCGGCGGCTAAGCGCTAGACAACCTATTTGAATGATGGCTTCTGTAAAGAAAATTGTCTGGTATTACGATTTCATCTCTCCCTATGCCTATCTGGCGAGTCAGGCACTGGGTCGTTTCCCCTCAGACATCAAGATTGAGTATCGCCCCATTCTGTTTGCGGGCATCCTGAAGCAGTGGGATACCCGAGGACCAGGTGAAATCGCCCCGATGCGGAAGTTTACCTATCGACAGATCGCCTGGCTGGCGCAGAAAAATGCCATTCCCCTTAAATTTCCACCCATACACCCCTTTAATCCCCTGAAACTGCTGCGTCTGAATATCGCACTGGGTGCGCGCCCTGATGTGACGGATCGCCTGTTTCGGTTTGTCTGGGCTGAGGGTAAGAGCAGCGACGACCACAACGCCTGGTGTGAGTTGCTGTCTGATCTTGGGCTTACGCCCGGGCAGGCGGAGACCCTGGTAAGTGATCCCGAAGTGAAAGCAAAGCTCATCTCAGAGACAGACAGCGCACTTGATAAAGGTATTTTCGGTGTGCCGGGGTTTATGGTAGATGGCGAGGTGTTTTGGGGCTTTGATTCCATGCCCTTTATTGCGAATTTTCTTCAGGATCCGGCGCTCTTCACCCAAGCCACCATGCAACAGGCCGATGGCGTTGGGGAAGGCATAACACGTAAGTAATAGTTTATGGCAGCACTTTCTTGAAGGGCTTAACCGAGATTTGGGAAAACACACCGGTCTGGGTGTAGGGATCGGCATCGGCCCACGCCTTGGCTGCATCCAGGCTGGGGAACTCCGCCACGATCAGGCTGCCGCTAAAACCGGCGGGACCCGGGTCTTCACTGTCAATTGCGGGGTGAGGGCCGGCCATCAACAAGCGCCCCTCGGACTGTAGCTGTTTAATGCGCTCCAGATGCTCCGGGCGAGCCTGCATGCGGGCTTCCAGGCTATCCTCTCGATCAGTTCCCATAATGGCGTAGAACACTTAACTCTCCTCCTGTGTGGTTGCCTGCTCCGTATCAGATATATAACGGGCCAGGTAAAAGGCTTGCAGAATGACGAACAGAAAGGTCATCCCCATCATGCCAAACAGCTTGAAATTGACCCAGGTGTCCTCTGTGAAATTGAAGGCGACATAGAGGTTGGCTACCCCCATGAGGATAAAGAACAGACTCCAGGCAATATTCAGTTTGAACCAGATGGGGCTTGGCAAGGAGACGCTTTTGCTCATCATGCGCTCAACCAGGGTCATCTTCCCAATGAAGTGGCTGCCAAGAAATACGCCGGCAAACAGCCAGTTGACGACCGTGGGTTTCCATTTCAGGAAAAGCGGATCTTTAAGGTAAAGGGTCAGGCCACCAAACAGTAAAACCAGCAGCAGCGTGATCAGGTGCATCTTTTCCACTTTGTGGTTGCGGATCCAGCCGATGCTAACCTGGGCAAGGGTGGCGACGATGATAACGGCAGTCGCCACGTAGAAGTCATACATCTTGTAGGCGATGAAGAAGAGTATGACGGGGAAGAGGTCGTGAAGAAATTTCATGGTTCTACTTATGGAATGCTCAAATATCCCGGCAGGATAGCATATTTTCTCCTGGCTCATCAGGTAACAGGATGCTCTCTTTCTGATCGTTGATTGGAGAGCAATGAATCAATCCCAACCACTTTGGGTTACAATGCCCGGATGACATTGTTGCACGATCTGCATTCCCATTCGACGGCTTCCGATGGCACCCTTTCTCCTACTGCGTTGGTAAATCTAGCGGCGGAGTCGGGTGTGGATGTGCTTGCACTGACCGATCATGATACGACCGAAGGGCTGGTAGAAGCGGCAGCGGTGGCTAGAGAGCAGTCGATCCAATTGATAACGGGTGTCGAAATCTCTGTAACCTGGGGTGGGCAGGTGGTGCATATTGTCGGGTTGGGCTTTGAACCGGGCGACAAGGCGCTACAGGCCGGTTTGGCC
>JAPHUG010000009.1 GCA_026197195.1 Sedimenticola sp. | reverse complement strand
GCTGATAGCCGGGCAATTCTACAACGGGAACGGCACGGCACCCTGTTTGCGGATCACGAACGCCAACTGGAACTCTATCTACGGGCACTCTGGCAGGATAAGGATCAACTGGTCCCTTACTCCCACGCCTTTGATGAACTTCGCAAACCGATCCCCTACTACGACTCACTCGGCATACGCCTGCCCGATGTATTCGATGACAGCGATTCCGGTGTCAGCGGTATCAACCGCTATCGTGCTGTGCTGGCCCATATCGCGGCACACCGTCGCTGGAGCCACTTTATATTTGCCGACAACTTCAGTCCGTTTCAGCGCATTGCAATTGAACTGCTGGAAGACTCCCGCGTGGAGTACCTCGCCATGCAGCACTACCCGGGCCTTCGTAAACTCTGGTTGTCGCTGCACCCGGTGCCGATAGAGGGGGAGTGTGACCCTGAAAAGGAGTCCTGTATTCGCCACCGGCTGGCGATGCTCTCTTATGCCATCCTGAACCCGGCGCACGGTTACAGCAATGCCGATATCCTTGACTGCGTGGAGCAGTTCCAGGCGTTGATGCAGTCGAGCGAGACCACAACCAAATCCGTTGTGCAGTTAGCCATCTCATTTATTGCCCGCACCCGCTTGCAGAATGACCAGGCCGCTAATGTCTACTTTAAAAATACCGTAGTGGACTACCGCGACGACAATCGCCATCTCTGGAAATTTATTGAAGAGGGTGATGAAGAGGAGCAGTACGAGGTTGCGCGACAGAAGATTGAGGAAGAACCTCAGAACACACTGCCGCCCCGCCACTATCCGGAGTGGGACTACCGCACCAAGACCTATCGACCCGATTGGGTCAGTCTCTATGAGACGTTGCACCCGCCAGGTGATCCCAAACTGATAGATGATCTGCTGACCAAACACAGCGCCCTGGCCAAGCAGTTAAAACAGATACTGGATCTGCTGAAGCCACAGCGCTACGTGCGGGTCCGCTATCAGGAAGACGGCAGTGAACTGGACCTGGATGTCGCCATTCGATCGCTGGTTGATTTCAAGGGCGGCGCCAGCCCTGACACACGCATCAACATGAGCCATCGACATGATGGGCGCGATATTGCCGTCATGTTATTGCTGGATCTTTCCGAGTCACTGCATCAGATCCCGGATGGTTGTGATCAAACTATTCTGCAACTGAGCCAGGAAGCGGTTGCATTGCTGGCCTGGGCCATTGATCGACTGGGCGACGCCTTTGCCATCGCAGGCTTTGCCTCCAACACCCGACATGAAGTGCGCTATCAACACATCAAAGGTTACAGTGAAACCTGGAATGATGATGTGAAGGCACGCCTGGCTGCCATGCAAGCGGGCTACTCCACCCGCATGGGTGCCGCCATGCGCCATGCCGGACACTATCTGGGTAAGCGCACAGCCGAGAAGAAGCTGTTGCTGGTACTCACCGATGGTGAACCCTCTGACATTGATGTGGATGATGAGCGCCTGCTGATAGAAGATGCACGAAAGGCGGTGCAGGAGCTGGACCGTGACAATATCTACACCTACTGCATCAATCTCGATCAGAAGGCCGATGAGTATGTGGCGGATATCTTTGGCAAGCAGTACAGCGTGATCGACCGGGTTGAGAAGCTGCCGTCTAAACTGCCCGAGCTGTTTCTTTCCCTGACCCGTTAATCAATCGCCCAATAAAAATAAACCCCGACAGGATGAAATCCTTTCGGGGTTTACTGTTTTGCTTTACATGACCACAGGAGGGAAGACTGCCCTGTGGTCAGCCGGTTGGCTTGATTAGTTAGCGGGTTTGGTTTCCACGGCAACAAATTTGGAAAACTCGGCGGGGTCTAACTGACCATCCTTGTTCACATCCAGCTCGTCCCACTGCTCAGACAGACCAGGAATCGCCTTGGCCTCTTCCATACTCAGGGTACCGTTGTTGTCAACGTCAAAAACGGTATCTGACTTGTTTTCAGCAGCAATCACAGCAGCCGTCGCCATAGCCGCAAGCAGGGCAGCAAGAATCTTTTTAGACATAAGTTACTCCGTAAATAGTTATTGGTTAAAGTCACACTGAGTGCTTCATGCGCTCAGCTGACATTACCAGAGCAAGCGCAATGCCAACTTTTTTATTTTGTTTATTTACAATGAGTTATATGGATTCGAATGACTGGCAGGGCACAGACATAAGGCTATCTGTCGTCGCTTGGCGACAGGTTAAAAGGGCTTGTTCTGCAAGTCATTGAAAAGCGGTGATTCTGACTGTAGTCGAATGGCGACAACTTTTCACAAGCCCCCGACAGGGCCTGTTATTAACGCTATCAATCAGTCGTTTAGTGAATCCTGCTTGAACCTTGATGGCTCCAGGTGATGACGTTTTAACAGTTTATAAAACTCAGTGCGATTACGCTTGGCCAGCTTGGCCGCCTGACTCACATTACCACTGACCCGACGCAACAGCTCCACCAGATAATCCCGTTCAAAGTGCTCCCGCGCTTCCTGAAACCCCGGCACCAGCGCACGCTTCTCTTTCAGTGCCTTCTCTACCTGTTTAACGGGAATGATCGGAGTGGTGGAGAGCGCCGTCAGTTGCTCAATGACATTCTGTAGCTGTCGCACATTACCGGGCCAGTCATACTGCACCAGGGCATCCAGTGACTCGGCAGAAAAACCTTTAACACGGTTTCCATACCGGGGCGCCAGGTGCGTTAGAAAATGATTCGCCAGCAACGGAATATCTTCGCGCCGTTCAGACAGCGGCGGTAATGAGAGTGTCACAACATTGAGTCGATAGTAGAGGTCCTGCCGAAAGCCCCCCTCTTCCACCAGCGCCTCCAGGTCGTGATGGCTGGCCGAGATGATCCTTACATCTACCGACACATCCTGGTTAGCCCCTACCGGACGCACCCGTTGCTCCTGCAGTGCCCGTAGCAGTTTCACTTGAAACAGGGGTGGCATGTCACCGATCTCATCCAGAAACAGCGTACCTCCGTTGGCACTTTGAAACAGCCCTTCACGAGCGGCGACCGCCCCACTGAACGCACCCCGGACATGACCAAACAGTTCTGATTCCAACAGTTCAGCCGGTATGGCACTGCAGTTGACGGCGACAAAAGGTTGATCATGTCGCGGACTGACACGATGCAGAGCACGGGCAATCAACTCTTTACCCGTACCGCTTTCACCATGAATAAACAGACTGGCATCACCCTGCCCCACCCGCTGCACTTCCTGTAGCAACTGCTCCATCGACTGACTGCGGGTAATGATCGCTTCCCGCCAGGCCAACGCCTGGTTTGGCTCACTGTCGGCTTGCGGCCAGCCACCCACCTGCAGCGCCTTCTCTACCTGGGCGATCAACTCCTTACTATCAAAGGGCTTGGTCAGAAAACCAAACAGCCCCTGACGGGTTGCAGTGACCGCCTCCTGTATGGTGCCGTGTGCTGTAAGGATAATGACCGGCAGAAGGGGATAGTGCTGCTGAAGATACTCAAACAACG
>JAPHUG010000385.1 GCA_026197195.1 Sedimenticola sp. | reverse complement strand
GGAGGAACAGCGGTTCCTTTCTGGACAACCTGCACCCAGGCCATAACGGCGCGTGGCTCTGCAGTTACCACTATCGACAATAATCTTCAGCGTGCCTGGATTGGCTATGCCGATGGCCAGCTGCACTACTGCAAAGAGAGCGGCAGTGATCAGCGCCCGGTTGCTGAATGTGTTCAGGTAAAGCCGTGAACGCATCGTAACTCCTGGCTTACCGGGAAACAGGCTTTTTGTTTAGGCAGGGCAGTAAAATACGTGGTTATATTACAGCAGGCGTTACAGGATTGGGCTACAGCCGACTTTGAGGCATCACTCAAGACAGAGTTGATGGCACTTGATCCCGGTTTGCTTCCACTTCAAAAAGGGGTCAATCAGGGTGGCTATGTCGATGCTTCCAATCTTGAGTTGAGCCTACTCTCGGCTAACGATAATGGCGGTGAGATAGCAGCAAAGGTCGGTCTCTTTTTCAGTGAAATTATTGCCGGTTGCAGTTGTGGTGATGATCCTGTGACAGAGGCGGTCTATTGTGAAATGAACATCACGATAGAGAAGCTGACCGCCGTGGCGCATATTGAGTTGACCTGATGGTCGGTAGGCTAATCCTTCTTGTCCCGATAAGCTTGTTGCAACCCCATAAGAAAATTCCGCAAAATCTGATCCTTGCACTCCCGATAATGTTTATGGCCCGGTTTGCGAAAGAAAGCACTCAGTTCATGCTTGCTGATGTTTTGCCCCGCTGCGGCCAGTAGCGCTAATACATCATCAGCCTGCAGATTCAAGGCGATCTTCAGCTTCATAAATACAATATTATTGGTCAGCTTTTTCTCGGGAGTGGGTTTAGGTCCCTCCCTTTCGCCTCGCAGGTCGGTAATCAGGCCATTCAGGAAGGTGGCAAGCAGTGTGTCGCTCAGAACAACAAAGTCAGGATCATCCTCTTTCAATAGCCAGTGCCTGATCTCGGGAAGAGTGGCTTTATGGTCGGCCAAGGCAAAGAGCCCGCGCATTTGCGAGTCACCCAGGTCAAAAATAAAGCGAATGCGTCGTAAAATATCGTTGTTTTGCATGTAATAGTCCCGTATGAGCTGTCTTGGTCTGAGTAAGACCCTGTCGCTGGCAGAAGGCGCTAGTGTATCTTTTCTTGGCATGGCGCTCACATTTATTTATAAAGAATGTGTTCTTTTTGCATTTTTCTGACGGAACAGGGTGTGTGTTGGGTAGGGGACTGGCCGAGCAAGTTATGAAGTCGAGTGAACATGAAAAAATTGGCCTGGAACATCAGGCAGCCAAGCTCTTTATGCGTTGGTATGAGCGGGAAACCGGAAAAAAGATCCGGCATATCTGGCATAACCGTCCTATAAAGCCTGATGTCTCCTGTAAATTTGAGGGCGATCGACTGGATCTGGAAGTGGCTCATCTCTACGGAAGTGAGCAGGAGGCGATGCAGATTCTTGGGCGGGAGTTAAGTGATATAACGGTGGCCGCCTTGAGGGAGTTGGAGGCGGTTGCCGACCCTCATGCGCGATTACTCAAGGCGCTGAATCGCATTCTCGAAAATAAATCACATAAGCAATACAAAACCAAGCGGGTCTGGTTGATTATCCGAAACGCCCACCCTGCCTGGGGCGCTGATGAGATAAAGGCGTTACAGCACCATATTGACGTTCCAGATAATCACCCCTTTGAGCAGATCTGGATGGTGGGTGACTTCAAAGGTATAAGCGGCATTGTTCAGTTGTACCCTTAGTTGCGTGCCCATCACGGCTTTAACAGGCTTAGGACCCACTCCCTGAACAGTTGTACCTTGTAGTCGTTAAAACGGTTCTCAGGGTACACGAGGTAGTACCCGTTGCTCCCCGTGACGCTGATGTCGAAGGGGATAATCAGTCGACCAGTTGCCAGCTCCTGCTCTATGACATGACGGCTGGCGATGCCATAACCCAGGCCGGCCTCTACCGCATCCAGCATCAGGGGTGAGCTCTGGAAACCTGCCCCCATTTTTAGTGCCTTATGTGTTATGCCTGCTGCTTTGAACCACTCCTGCCAATCTGTCGCTTTGGGTCTGACGTGTAGTAGAGGCAGTTTGAGTAGGGCCTCCGGTGTTTCGGGGTAGTTTGCCTTATCCATCAGATGGGGGCTGCAGACAGGTATCAACTCTTCTGTAATCAGTAGATGGCTTGTCAAGCCCTGCCATTGCCCTTTGCCAAAACGCACCGCCAGATCGACATCGGACCGAGTGAAATCCACCAACTTCATAGATGTGGTGATCTCAACTTCGACCTCCGGGTGCTGGTTGTAAAAGTCATAGAGGCGGGGTATCAGCCAGCCCCCTGCGATGGCAGGGGCAAGGTTGATCCTTATCACCGAATCCTGCCGATTTATCATACGGCGGGTGGCTTCACTGATCTGCTCCAATCCCATGCGTATGGCGGGCAGGTAGGCTTCGGCCTCCGGCGTCAGGGTGACCTGGCGTGGTTGCCGCTTAAACAGCTTTACCTCCAGAAATGCCTCGAGGGTTTTGATCTGGTGGCTCACGGCTGAGGCGGTGACGTGCAGTTCTTCAGCAGCCAGGCTGAAGCTGAGATGCCGTGCGGCAGCCTCGAAGGTGCGTATGGCGTTAAGCGGAGGAATAATCATAAAGATTTATAGATGAAAAAAACTAATCCGAAAGTGAAAAATGGTCGTTTGTTAGGTCTATGTATCCTAACTATAGTTGCTACATGTCATCTAGTCACGAAGTTGACGTTATTAATGATGAATAAAATTCAATTATATAGGAGATTGTCATGGGCCGGAATTACACGAGAGACGACCTGCATACCGACAGCGATAATGAAGTTACGATTCGCCGTTCTTTTGACGGCACGATTGATTTTCGTTATTACCAACAGCGAGCGCGTACCCTGCGTTCCACCAAAGCCTGGGATATTCTTCGGTCCATGGGGCAGCTATTGCCGTTTCACCGTGACCGGGATGAGTCGTTGCATTTGGATAAATCCGGTTGCACTATGACCTAAAGGGTGTATTGCAATTGGAGGCCAAATGAACTGGAAAACTGATTTTAGATCTTTTTATTATCAGGGTGCTCCTGAACCTGCTGACCTCAATCTACTGCCTGAAGAGACGGCGCTGTTGACGATTGATATTCAGAATGTCTATATGCAGCAGGCCGATGACCCAGCGGAGCGTCTCCGCTGGGCACCCTTTCACGACCGCATGACCAACATCGTCATACCGACGGTCAAAAAGCTTCAGACACACTTCCGCGCGCAGGGTATGGATGTACTGCATGCGCGTATCGCCTGCCTGTTGGAAGATGGGCGTGACCGTTCATTGAGCCAGAAGAAACCGGGCTGGAATTATCTGCTGCTACCAAAAGATGAGGTGAGTTCACAGATCGTTCCGGAATTACTGCCCCTGTCCGGTGAAATGGAGTTTACCAAGACCACTGATAGTGCCTTGACCGGTACCAATCTGCGTCTGGTGTTACAGAATATGGGCATCAAGAATGTGGTGATGACCGGTATCTTTACTGATCAGTGTGTCTCTTCCACGGTCAGAAGCCTGGCCGATGAAAGTTTCAATGTGATCGTGGTGGAAGACGGCTGTGCGGCGGGTACCGATGAGTTACATAAGAGAGAATTGGAAATTATCAACATGATCTACTGTCATGTTATTACAAGTGAAGCGTTGCTTGAGATACTAGGCTGATCCTAAGTTTGAATCTGGCCAGTCAGTGACAGTCGTTATCATCGCTTCGGCTGCTTTCGGTTTCTCTACGTAGAAACCCTGGGCATAATCGATGCCGAGTTCTCGTAGCAAATCCATAACGGCTTCATCTTCGACCCATTCTGCAATGGTTTTCAGATTGAGTGCCCGAGCAACGTCATGGATGGTTCTTACCATGGCATAATCTACCGGGTCTTTGGCCATATCCCGGACAAACTGGCCGTCGATCTTCAGTAAAGTGACAGGGAGT
>JAPHUG010000380.1 GCA_026197195.1 Sedimenticola sp. | reverse complement strand
GTACGCTGCCGTATCATGTTGCCTGTATTCCCCATTTCCCGGCGTAATTTTCCGGCCGGATGGTATCACACAATCAGGTCACTGGGCCAAGATTAGCCCTGCGGTACAAATCATGCGCGAAAGTTATAGTGCCAGATCCCAGTCAAACTGCGACAAAAAACCTGCGCCCCCCATACCCATTAGGGTAATCCCTTATTAAGTACCAGTTTCACCCTCTTATTGCAAGTTTATTTCACCTTGGTTAATGATTCCTGAACCGGCGCAACATCGCTCTATCTGACCGGTTCGCACTTATCACTAGAAAACGATTTACCCAGTAAATCAGTCAGCTTGCCTGCGCAAAAAGGCTGGGATATCCAGGTAATCCATGTTGTGCTCCTGTGCCGCCTCCACATAAGATTTAGCCGCCTTACGTACAACCGTAGGACTATCCATCTCTCGATAATCCGCTGGACCCGGTGCGACCACATCCGAATTCACCAGTCTGACTGGCGCCACCTCTTCAACAACAACCTGCGGCTTGACCGCTACCTCAGAGATAGAGCCAAGGCCTGTGGCCACAACCGTCACCCGCAACTCATCACTCATCTCAGGATCAATAACTGTACCCACAACGACAGTTGCATCATCACAGGCAAACTCTTTCACCGTGGTACCGACTTCATCAAACTCACCGATAGAGAGGTCCAGTCCAGCGGTGATGTTAACCAGAATACCTTTTGCACCCGCCAGGTTCACATCTTCCAACAATGGGCTGTTTATCGCCTGCTCAGCCGCATCCCGGGCCCGGTTCTCACCCTTCGCACAACCCGAACCCATCATTGCCGTACCCATCTCTGACATCACAGTGCGCACATCAGCGAAATCCACATTAATCAGGCCAGGACGGGTAATCAACTCGGCGATACCCTGGACAGCACCCTGCAATACATCATTGGCTGACTTGAAGGCATTCAGCAGGCTCATGTCACGACCCAGCACAGCCAGCAGTTTCTCATTCGGGATGGTAATGAGAGAGTCGACATATTGGCTTAGCGCCTCAATACCCTTGTCGGCGATCTGCATCCGCTTGCCGCCTTCAAATGGAAAAGGCTTGGTCACAACAGCAACCGTCAGAATCCCCATCTCCCTGGCCACTTCAGCAACAACCGGTGCCGCACCTGTACCGGTACCACCACCCATACCCGCTGTGATAAAGACCATATCACTGCCCTGTAGTGCCTCATGAATGCGGTCACGATCTTCCATTGCCGCATCCCGACCCACATCAGGATTGGCACCCGCACCCAGTCCCTTGGTGATATTGGAACCGAGTTGCAGTAGCGTTCTGACCTGGCTGTTTTTGAGGGCCTGTGCATCGGTATTGGCACAGATAAAATCCACCCCTTCAATACTGGCATTCAACATGTGATTCACTGCATTACCGCCGCCACCTCCGACGCCAACCACTTTAATCACTGCGTTTTGACTATATGCGTCCATCAACTCAAACATGTCACTCTCTCCTCAATATCCAGGCCCTGATCAACGGCCACCTGAAAAACTGTCAAAATTGTTAAATTAAAAGTTGCCCTGAAACCAACTTTTCATCCGATTCCACACGGCCTTAAAACCGTTACCCCCCGGAAGGTCTTGTAGACGCCCCGTCTGATTTTGTTGCCCAAACAACAACAGCCCTACCCCTGTTGCATAGATTGGATTTCTAACTACATCCACTAACCCTGTTACATACTGGGGAACCCCCAGCCTGACTGGCATATGGAAAACCTCCTCTGCCAATTCAATCAGCCCCTCCATTTTTGAGCTGCCCCCGGTCAACACCACGCCTCCTGCTATCAAATCCTCAAACCCACTTCTTCGCAGTTCGGCTTGCACCAAACCCAATAACTCTTCATACCTGGGCTCTACCACCTCTGCCAGCGTCTGACGCGCCAGACGACGGGGTGGCCGGTCACCAATACTGGGGACCTCAATGGTTTCATCACTGGCAGCCAGCTGTGTTAACGCACAGGCGTATTTGATCTTGATCTCTTCAGCATGTTGCGTGGGTGTGCGTAAAGCAACTGCGATATCATTCGTGACCTGATCACCGGCAATGGGAATCACGGCCGTGTGTCTTATCGAACCTTCGGTAAACACCGCGATGTCGGTCGTGCCACCACCGATATCGACAATGCAGACACCCAGCTCTTTTTCATCATCACTCAACACGGCATAACTTGAGCTCAACTGTTCCAGGATCAGATCATCCACCTCAAGACCACAACGGCGCACACACTTCACAATGTTCTGTGCTGCACTGACGGCACCTGTCACCATATGTACCCGTGCTTCCAGTCGAACGCCGGACATACCGACCGGCTCACGTATGCCTTCCTGCTCATCGATGATGAACTCCTGAGGGAGGATATGCAGGATCTTCTGATCCGCCGGTATCGCCACGGCCCGGGCGGCATCGATCACTCGCTCAACGTCACTATGGGTTACCTCTCGATCCTTGATCGCAACAATGCCGTGCGAATTAAGACTACGAATATGATTACCCGCAATACCGGCATGAACTGAATGAATCTCACACCCTGCCATCAGTTCCGCCTCTTCCAGCGCTCGCTGAATTGACTGAACGGTTGATTCAATATTAACCACGACGCCTTTTTTAAGACCCCGCGAAGGATGTGAGCCGATACCGATAATCTCGATCTCTTTATCGGCTTTAATCTCACCAACAATGGCCACCACTTTTGAGGTGCCGATATCCAGGCCGACTATCAGATTTTTTTCTGTCTTTTTGGTCATTAAACCTTTTCCTCTGCAACACGGCAGCAGACGACACTGCGATTGCACCGGACAATGTTGCGATTAGAAATCAACTTGCCTCTCCCCAAAGAACAGCCACACCATTGGCATACCGCATATCAACCCGCTTGATGGTTCGTGTCTCATTCTGATTCAGTCGTGGATAGAGCAAGGCAAAGCGCCCAACCCTTCCTTCCGTATCCTGACTACCCAGCTTCAGTTCGATACCCTGCGAAAAACCCACCGTCCAGGCACCACGTGCATCCATCTCGATACGGTTGATACTTAAACCCAAAGAAGCCAGCTTGTTTCCCATCTGCCTGTAACGATCAACCACCTCAATGGATTGTTCGTCAGGACCATCTAACCAGGGCAGATCTCCCTCAAGTGATTTTGCATCGGGGGTAAAGATCACACCTCGGGCATTGACCAATTGACGCTTTCCCCAACGGGCCAGCGGTTTTTGTTCTTCAACAAACATATTCAAGGTTCCCGGCCAAATCCGGCGAACCGTCACCTGGTCAACCCAGGCCAGCTTCAGCGCAGCCTTCCTTACCCGTTCCAAATCAACCGTGAAGAAATTACCCATAATGGCCTGGCTGACTGACTGCTCTAAGGTGCGCCGATCAAGATGTTTAAAATCACCGTCAATACGCACAATCTTCAGTGGCAAAACAGCCGGATCACGCAGGGTAGACACACCCCAGCCTGTCCCGCCAGCCAGCAGAACCAGCAACGACAACAGAGAGGCCCAGCGCTGAATCTGGCGCCAGTTCAAGCCCTTGCTTGTCGAGGCAGCTTCATTTCTTCTACCGCGTCCGTTGCTGGCCATTAGTTGATCACCATGCTGGCAGAGAGAATTCGCCATACCAGTTCATCAAATTCAACGCCTTGTGCTCGCGCTGCCATAGGCACCAGACTGTGACTAGTCATACCTGGCACCGTATTGACTTCCAGCAGGTAGGGACGACCTTCTGCATCCAGCATGATATCGACACGCCCCCAACCTTTAGCCCCTACTGCACGAAAGGCTCTGTCTGCCAGCTCTTTTAGTGAATCCTCCTGTGGCGATTCGAGGCCGCAGGGACAGAAATAGCCTGTGGAATCCGCCTGATATTTGGCCTCGTAATCGTAAAAAGTATTCGGTGTCTCAATGCGAATCAGCGGAAGCACCTGGTCGTCCAGTATTGAGGCGGTATATTCGCTACCGGTGATCCATTTCTCCGCCATCACATCCTGGTCATAACCACCCGCCTGCTTCCAGGCCGCCTCTAGTTCTTCGCGATTATCTACTCGCGCCATACCAATACTGGATCCCTCGTGAGAGGGTTTAATCATGAGTGGAAAACCCAATGCTGCTGCATGTTCAAGATCGGCTTCTTCCTGGATCATGACAAAATCAGCCGTTGGCAGACCCACGCCCCGCCATAGCAGTTTGCAGCGATACTTATCCATTCCCAGCGCAGAACCGGCAACGCCACTACCGGTGTACGGCATACCGATATTTTCCAGTGCGCCCTGTATCACCCCATCTTCACCACCTCGTCCATGCAACATGATAAAGACGCGATCATATTGCTCCTGCTGTAACAGACTAAGGACATCCCGCCCGGCATCAACGCCATGTGCATCGACACCTCTTCGGACCAATGCTTCCAATACCGCCTGACCACCCTGCAAGGAGACTTCACGTTCTGCCGACAACCCACCCATGAGTACAGCCACTTTGCCAAAGTCTTCTGCCAACAGCGTCATTGCGTCTCCTCCCGTTCGCCTACGACATGCACCTCTGCAATCAACTCAATACCACTGGAAGCATGAACACGCTCTTTCACAAACTGCATAAGCGCCTCAATGTCCGCAGCTTTAGCGTGCCCTGTATTGATAATAAAGTTGGAATGCTTCTCAGAAACCTGCGCGCCACCGATGGTGTAACCCTTTAAACCCTCTGCCTCTATCAAGCGTGCCGCATAGTCACCTTTGGGATTCCTGAATACAGAACCACAACTCGGCTGACCTATAGGCTGACTATCATTACGACGCGCAAGTAAATCTTTAATCTGTTGCTGGCTCTTGCTCACATCACCCTTCTCCAGAGACAGGGTGGCCGCCAGGAACCACTCACCCTCTGGACGTTCAACACGCCGATAACCAATCGTAAAATCATTCTGGGTGCGGGTATGTACCCGGCCTGCCCGGTCCACTGTTTCAACTGAGATCACATGGGTCCAGGTTTCACCACCAAAGGCCCCCGCATTCATTGCCAGGGCACCGCCAAACGTGCCCGGTATCCCCGTAAGAAACTCCACCCCGCAAAGCCCTGCCCGGGCAGCAAAGCGAGCCACCTTGGCGCAAGAGACACCCGCTTCAATGCGTAGCTTTGTGTTTGCACTCAGGGAGATCTCATTCAATCGACCCTGGGTCGCAATCACCGTGCCGTTGAACCCGCCATCTCTGACCAGCAGATTACTTCCCAAGCCTAACCACAACAGGGGCTCGTCTTCTGGTAGTGAGGCGATAAACTGCACCAGATCAGAAGTATCAGCCGGTTGATAAAACTGCCGCGCAGGACCACCCACACGCCACGTGGTGTAACGCGCCAACGATTCATTGAACCGTAGCTCGCCACGCAGTGCTGTGTTGTCCTGTGCTGCCATCACGACCGTTTCTTCTCCTGACGCGCTATTCGCAATAACTGTTGCTGTTTAATCTTCATTTTTTCGTTAACTGAAAATCGTGATTTATTGGAAGTTGAAATGACACCCGTCAGCGATTCTCCACACCCCATGTGCAAGCGTCGCATCTGATCTGTAATCACGATGCATCTCCTCTCTGCCGAAACCAATCAGGGAGCGCTGCGGCAACCTGGCCGATATCACCCGCCCCGAGTGTCAGAACAATATCTCCGTCAAGCACCATGCCATCCAATAACTCGGGAAGGTCACCAATCGGGTCCACAAATACAGGATCGATTTGACCACGGGCACGAATGGCCCGACTCAATGACCGGCTGTCAGCGCCCGCTATCGGTGTTTCACCCGCGGCAAACACCTCACCCAACACCAGCACATCCGGCTGCGATAATACCTGGGTAAAATCATCAAACTGTTCCTGGGTACGGGTATAACGATGCGGCTGAAATGCAAGGACCAGACGTCTGTCCGGCCAGCCAGCACGTACCGCATCAAGCGTTGCCGCCACTTCCCTTGGGTGGTGACCATAGTCATCGACCAGCATGATCTGCCGGTCACCGCTCAGCTGGCACTCCGTGGCATTAAAGCGACGACCAATACCTTCAAACTTGGCCAATGCCTGCTTAATCTCTTCAATACCAACACCCACTTCTCGGGCGACTGCAATGGCTGCCATGGCATTCAGCACATTATGTTTACCGGGCATATTCAGCGTGACATCAAACGTCTCTTCACCACTACTGGATACAGTAAAGTGTGTCCGCAGCCCCTCCTGACGAATATGGGTGACGCGCAGATCAGCATCTTCAGATTCACCATAGGTGATCACCTGTCGGGTCACCTGGGGCAAGAGCCCACGTACCTCTTCATCATCAATGCAGAGGATGGCCAAGCCATAAAAAGGGAGATGGTGCAGAAACTCAATAAAGGTCTGCCGCAGGCGATTAAAATCACCGCCATAGGTTGTCATGTGATCGGCATCCACATTGGTAACAATGGCCATCATCGGCTGCAGGTACAGGAAAGAGGCATCGCTCTCATCCGCTTCTGCAACCAGATATTCACCCCCACCCAACCGGGCATGTGTACCCGCTGAATTCAAGCGTCCACCAATAACAAAGGTGGGATCTAAATTGCCCTCGGCCAGGAGGCTGGCTACCAGACTGGTCGTAGTCGTTTTTCCATGTGTACCAGCAACAGCGATACCAAAATGGAAGCGCATCAGTTCAGCCAGCATCTCGGCGCGTGGTACAACCGGAATCCTTTTTTCCCGCGCCATTTTGACTTCGGGATTATCCTCTTTGACTGCCGTTGATATGATGACGGCATCGGCACCGTCAATGTTGGCCCCATCATGACCAATAAAGATGGAAGCACCCTGCTTGATCAGACGATTGATTGCAGGGTTCTCTTTAAGGTCGGACCCTGAAATTTTATAACCAAGGTTCAGCATGACCTGGGCAATGCCATTCATGCCTGACCCCCCAATACCGACAAAATGCAGATGACGAATGCGTCCCATCGTCGCTGCTGCCAGCCTGCGTTGTTTTCTCTCACCCTTATTCATCGGGCAATGATCTCCTCACAATAATCGGCAACAACAGTTGTCGCACCGGGCATAGCAACAGCCCGGGCTTTTAACGCCATATCTACAAGCACCTCACGACTTTCAAAAAGCTGCAGTAACTCGTTTGCCAGTCCATTTTTTTCCAGCTCGGCTTGTGGCAACAGCTTGGCTGCGCCCGCTTTCACCAGGTAACCGGCATTGCGCGTCTGATGATCATCCACCGCATAGGGATAGGGAACCAGAATGGACGCCACCCCTGCAGCCGCCAACTCAGAAACGGTCAGGGCGCCGGAGCGACAAATGACCAGATCGGCCCAGGCGTAGGCTTCTGCCATATCTTTAATAAAGGGGGTCACGTCCGCATCCAGATTCAATGCCTGATAGGCCGCGCGCGTCGCATCGGCCTTATCACGCCCAGCCTGATGCCGGATCAGCGGCCGATTCGCCGGAGTCAGCCCGGAAACAACCACTGGAATAGACTCATTCAGCGCCTGCGCACCCAAGGAACCGCCAATCACCAGCAGTCGAACCTGACCCTCACGCCCCTGCATCCGCAACGCAGGATCGGGTAACGCTGTAATTTCATGACGCACAGGGTTACCACAGGCAACCGCCCCCGTTTCAGCTTTGAAACTTCCAGGAAAGGCTTCAAACACACGAACAGCCAACCTGGCCAGCCAGCTATTCGTCATGCCCGGCACAGCATTCTGCTCATGAATAACTAAAGGTATGCCTAATAACCTGGCCATCAATCCACCCGGGCCAGCGACAAACCCTCCCATACCCAGAACCACTTGAGGCTTTCTGACTTTTAAAACGGCACGTGCTTGAAGCAGGGCCTTGGTCAATTTAAACGGTGCCATAATCCAACGCATAACCCCACTGCCACGAAGCCCCTTGATATCAATAAGCTGAATATCAAAACCGTGTTCGGGTACTGCTCTGGATTCGAAACTGTCACGACTGCCGAGCCATGAAATCGCCACACCCCTATCACGCAACATCTCAGCCACTGCCAGCGCAGGGAATACATGACCGCCGGTCCCACCCGCCATAACCACGACACCACCTGTCATTTTTCACCTCCCGGCTTGATCACAGAAGGAAGCCGCAGCTCGTAATCAATACGGACCAACATTGCAATCACCAACATGGCGACAATAATGCTGTTTCCACCGTAACTCATCAGTGGCAGTGTGAGCCCCTTTGTCGGTAGCAGGCCTACATTCACACCCATATTGATAAAAGCCTGCATGCCAATCCAGAGACCTAATCCATAGGCCACATAGGCGGCAAAGCGCTGGTTAAGTTTTTCAGCGCGCATACCTGTACGAAAGGCCCGCCAGACAATGACGACAAACAGTGCAAGCACAACCAGGGTGCCCATCAATCCAAACTCTTCACCAATAACGGCCATCAAGAAGTCGGTGTGCGCTTCCGGTAGATAGAACTGTTTTTGAATGCCACTGCCGAGACCAACACCCATCCACTCACCCCGACCGAATGCGATCAGCGCCTGCGCTAACTGATAACCACTGTTTTCCACATCGGCCCACGGGTCGAGAAATGCGGTTACTCGCTGTAGACGATAGGGTGAAAGCCAAACCAGGCTCACCAGGGATGTCCCAGCCAGGCCGATCAAAATAGCAAACTGCCAAACAGGAACACCGCCCAAAAACAGCATGCCCATCGCCGTGGCCAGGATGACGGTGGTGGTACCAAAATCAGGCTGTACCATGATCAACGTACAGGCGATTACGAGTAGCAGCATGGGCTTTATGAAACCCCAGACACTTAACGCGACTTCAAGTTGCCTGCGGACCAGATACCCGGCGATGTATATCACCATGAACAGTTTCATGAATTCAGAGCTTTGCAGGTTAAAGGGGCCAATGGGTATCCAGCGTGTGGCCCCATTCGCCTCGCGCCCTATGCCCGGAATAAGCACCAGTGCCAACAGCAGCAGGCCCACGAAATAGAGCATTGCACCGGATCGCTCCCAGTAGGTTACGGGTATCTGGGTGATAACCAGACAACCAATAAACCCCAGGGCAATCGCAATCAGGTGTCTGTTCATGTAATAGAACGGGGCATCGTTGATCCGATGCATGGAGGCTGATGCCACCATAACCAGACCTAGCCCAAGCAGTGCCACTGCGGCAATGATTAAGGGATAGTCCAGTTCAGGCAGAAGCACGCGCCCCTCACCTACGGTTGCTTGTCGGTGCGCCAGCGTATTCATGGGACCAACCTCGCCACCGCATCAACAAAGGCATCACCACGGTGCTGATAGTTTTTGAACATATCAAAACTGGCGCAGGCCGGAGAGAGCAGTACCCGATCACCCGCTTCGGCATAATTGGCCGCGAGCTGTACAGCATCATCCATATCAACCGCATTAATGACCGGCACAACATCTGCCACTGCCTTGGCGATCAAGGGCCCATCCTGACCCAACAAAATAACTGCACGCACATGCTGCTGAACCAATGCCGTCAGGGGTGAGAAATCCGCATCCTTTCCAATACCACCTGCAATCAGCACCGTTTTGTGTTCATCATTCGTGGCCAGTCCTTCCAGTGCAGCCGCGCAGGCACCAACGTTGGTGCCTTTGGAGTCGTTGTACCAACGAACACCCTTCGACTCTTTAACAAACTGAGTCCGGTGACTCAAACCGGAAAACCGTTTGAGTGTCTTTACCATGCCGTCATGAGACAGGCCCAGCGCAAAACCCATTGCAAGCGCAGCCAGTGCATTGGCGATATTATGTAGCCCCGGTATCCTAAGTTCAGAGGCAGGCATCAATCCTGTTTCACCACAACAGAGCCAGCGCTCACCCTCAACCAAACGTAATCCATACTCGGCTTCCAGCGGTTCAGACAAGGTAAAGAACCGGTCACTCTCATTACCGTGACACATTGCCATAACCATCGGGTCATCACGATTGAACACCGCTGTTTCGGCATGCTCATAGAGGGTAGCCTTGGTATTGGCGTAATCCTGAAGATCCTGATAACGATCCAGATGGTCAGGTGAAATATTGAGTACGACCGCCGCTTTGGGTTGGAGACTGACCGTGGTCTCCAACTGAAAGCTGGAAAGCTCAATAACGTAGAGTTCAATTTCGTCATCCAGCAGCGATAAAGCCGGGTCGCCCAGATTGCCACCCATCGCCACATTAATACCAGCATCCTGGGCCATCTGTCCCAACAGGGTGGTGACGGTACTTTTACCATTGGAACCGGTGATGGCGGCAATGGGCGCTTTCGCTACTTGAGCGAATAACTCAATGTCACCCACCACAGGCACCCCTCTGGCAATCGCCTGTTGAATCAGCGGCTCACTCATAGGCACGCCGGGGCTGATCACTAAGCGTTCTGCCGCTTCGAAGGCTGCAGGGTCAAAGCCCCCCAGAAACAGCGCAATATCAGGCAGCTCCTGATTCAACTCAGCCAAACCTGGTGGTCTTTCACGGCTATCTGTAATTGCGACAGGAACACCGCGTGCCGATAAATAGCGCGCACAGGAGAGTCCGGTCTTTCCCAGACCGACAATCAGACTCTTCTTGTCATGTATCGCTATTTTTTTCATCTCTACTTTATGCGCCTTTTCTTAACGAATTTTCAGGCTTGCCAGTCCTACCAGCACCAGTATCACAGTAATAATCCAGAAACGAACAATGACCCTCGGCTCAGGCCACCCCTTCAATTCAAAATGGTGATGCAGTGGTGCCATACGAAAAATACGGCGGCCGGTCAGTTTGAAAGAGGCCACCTGTAGCATCACAGAGACGGTCTCCATCACAAACACACCACCCATGATCAACAGGACCAACTCCTGTCGAACAATGACGGCCACCACACCTAACGCAGCACCCAGCGCCAGTGCGCCCACATCGCCCATGAAGACTTGAGCGGGATAGGCGTTAAACCAGAGGAAGCCAAGACCGGCACCGACTAGGGCACCGCAAAAAATCACCATTTCACCGACACCTGGGAGATGGGGAATCAGCAGGTAATTGGCAATCTGGGCATGTCCAGAGGCGTAGGCAAAAATACCCAACGCGCCGGCTACCAACACCGTGGGCATAATGGCCAATCCATCCAATCCATCTGTCAGATTGACGGCATTACTGGTACCTACAATGACGAAATAGCCCAGGACAATAAACCAGGGCCCCATATCAATGACGACCTGTTTGAAGAAGGGGATGATCAGTTGTGTTTCAGCAGGCAAGGACGATGTTGTAAACAAGGCATAAGCGGCGCCGGCACCTACTATCGATTGCCAGAGGTATTTATAACGGGCCGATAATCCTCTTGAATCATTCAGGACCAGTTTCTTGTAGTCATCATAAAAACCGATAACACCAAAGAGCAGGGTCACCAGTATAACGATCCAGACGTAGCGGTTACTCAAGTTGGCCCATAACAGGGTACTGACCGCCACAGCCACCAACAACAGGGTTCCACCCATCGTAGGCGTTCCCGCTTTCGAGAGATGACTCTGAGGGCCATCACTGCGTACAGTCTGACCAATCTGATGATGAGTCAGGCGACGAATCATCACCGGCCCGACAATAAACGAAATCATGAGCGCAGTAAGAATGCCAAGAATGGCACGCAGCGTCAGGTATTGAAAAACACTGAAGCCACTACTGAACTGTGTCAGGTATTCGGTAAGATAAACGAGCATCTCAGTCTGTCTCCCGAGCGACGAGTGCGTTGACAATCAATTCCATACCTGCGCGACGGGAGCCCTTTACCAACACCCGATCACCTGACTGCAACTCCTGTTGCAGCGTTTCAATCAATGCTTCACGCGTATCAAAACCCATACCACCCTGACCAAACTGAGAGGCCGCTATCGCCGCGGCACCCACAGCATAGAAGCGTTCGATACCTGCCTGCTGGGCATACTGGCCAAGTTCCCGGTAAAAGCCATCCGTCCCCTCGCCTAACTCGCCCAGCTCACCCAACAACAGGAACCGGCGCCCCGGCGCCTTGGCCAGCACATCAATAGCGGCTGCTACGGAATCAGGATTGGCGTTATAACTGTCATCAATCACCAACACACCGTTGCTGGCCTGCCGTGGCTGAAGCCTTCCCTTGACCGGCTTCATCGCAGCCAGCCCGGCAACAATATCTTCGCCTGTCGCCCCAATCTGCAAGGCAGCCGCTATCGCCGCCAGTGCATTCAGACGATTATGTTCACCCGCCAGCGGGAGGGTGATCGTCAGCTCACCCAGGGGAGTAATCGCCGTAAACTGCGAACTGAATCCAGCTTCACTCCAGACAATCTCGGCTGATCCTCTGCTACTGATATCAGCCGGCTGCTCTACACCAAAAGTACAGATGCGATGCCCCGCTGCAACACCCTCCCAAAACGGAGCAAAGTTATCGTCTGCATTGAAAACGAAACAGCCCGCTTCGGAGAGTCCAGAAACGATCTCACTCTTTGCCTTGGCCACACCATCAATCGAGCCAAAGCCTTCCAGGTGAGAGCGGCACGCATTATTCAGCAGCGCTACATCCGGTTTTGCGATCTTGCTCAGATAATCAATCTCACCTGGGTGATTAGCACCCATCTCAATAACCGCAAAAGGTTGGTCCTGCAGTCGCAGAAGCGTAAGCGGCATACCGATGTCGTTGTTCAGATTGCCCTGCGTTGCCAGCACATCACCCCGCTGACTCAAGATGGACGCGACCATCTCCTTGACCGTGGTCTTTCCATTACTACCCGTGATGGCCACAACGGCGGCTGTACTCTGTAGTCGCCAAAACGCTGCAATCTGGCCCAATGCGATACGGGTATCTGAAACTATCAGCTGTGACGCCGGGGTTGGCATTTCATGATCCACAACCACTGCACCCGCTCCAGCCTCGACGGCTTGCGCAATATAATCATGCCCATCAAAGCGCGGTCCTTTCAGTGCAATGAACAAGGCACCCTTCTGCAGAGTTCGGGTATCCGTGCTGGCCATTGAGAAAGAGACATCTTCGCCCAACAACCGGGCATCCAGTTCATTCGCAACATCTGAGAGTTTAAGCGCGATCATGAGACCACCCCGCTGAGCACCCGCTCTACTTGCTCCCGATCACTGAAATGAAGCACCTGATCACCCACCAACTGATAGGACTCATGTCCCTTTCCAGCCACCAGTATCAAGTCGCCTGACTCCGCCTGCGTAATACTCTCTTTAATGGCCTCTGCACGATTACGAATAACCGTTGCCTGATTGGCAGGGTCCAGGCCGGACAGAATATCTTCAACGATCTGGTCACCTGATTCAGTGCGGGGATTGTCATCAGTAATGATGACCCGGTCAGCCAACCGCTCTGCGATTGCCCCCATCAAAGGCCGCTTGCCACGGTCCCTATCACCGCCACAGCCAAAGACACAGACCAGACGACCACCGACATGTTCACGCAGTGCAATCAACGCCTGCTCAAGTGCATCCGGTGTATGGGCATAGTCGACCACAACCAGCGGCTTACCGGCACCACCAAAACGCTCCATTCTGCCAGCGACTGTTTTTAGCAGGGACAGCTTTTCCAGCGCTGTATCAAAGGCCATTCCCCGATACAACATAACCGCGAGAACGGCTAAAAGATTACTGACATTAAAACGCCCCAGCAGCCGACTGCTGAAATGCCCCGTGCCCCAGCTGCTCTCAACTCTGATCGTCATACCTTCAGCATCAGGCACAATAGAAGCGGCCCTGATCCACTCATCACATTGATCCACCGGAGCGGCCTGTGTGGAATAACCAATCGTCTTAACACCGTTGGGCAGGCAAGCCAGCACCGTCGAACTAAAGGCGTCATCCCTATTCAGCACGGCACAATTCAGATGCGGCTGTGTGAACAGTCGCATCTTGGCATCCCCATAGGACTGCATGGAACCGTGATAATCCAGGTGATCCTGAGTCAAGTTGGTTAACAGCGCCACATCAAAGTGGACGGCTGCCGCCCGTCCCTGATCAAGTGCATGGGAGGAGACCTCTATCGCTACCATTTCTGCACCGCGAGCTTTCAGGTCGTGCAGTTGGGCCTGCAGGCTAACCGCATCAGGTGTGGTGTGACTCGAAACCTCAAGTGAACCGAGCAGACCATTACCCACGGTACCGATCACACCGCAAAGGTGTTCCGGACTAAAGGCCTGTGCCAGATAATGGGTGCAACTGGTTTTTCCATTGGTACCTGTCACGCCAAATACCGCCATTGCCTGGCTGGGGTTATCATAAAAACGGCCGGCAATAGCACTGACGTGATCAGACAGTGAGGCAACGGGGTATAGGGGAATCGCAACACTCTCTGCAAGTGTGTTGATATCCGCAACTGACCAGTTATCATCGGGTTCGCACACTACGGCTAGCGCGCCTCGATCAACCGCTTGCTGTAAAAACTCCAGCCCATGATGAGCCACCCCGGAACAGGCTATAAACAGCGTACCCTCCTGAACCTGACGACTATCCAGGGTCAGATGCTTCACTTCCTGATCCTCAACAACCCGATCAACCCAGTCTGCCAGCAAGCGTGATAAGGTTTTGGGGGAACAGGGGTGTTGTGCTGCCATCATTTGACACCCCCACTACCGGCCAGCTTAACCATCGATTCATCGATCGCATCGGGTGCAACATTCAACAAGCGCAAGGCACCCGCCATCACTTTGGAAAAGACCGGTGCTGCAACAGACCCACCGTAATACTTACCCGCCGTAGGCTCATCAATCATTACCACCATCACAAGGCGAGGATCACTGGCTGGTGCAATACCTGCAAATACCGATATATACCTGTCCTCTGCGTAGCCGCCTGAGATACTTTTCTTTGCCGTGCCCGTCTTACCCGCTACCCGATAACCCGGCACAGCCGCTGCCGGCGCGGTACCCTCTTCGCTAACAACGGCCTCCATCATCTTGCGAACCAGCCTAGCCGTCTTTGCTTTCATGACACGCTCACCGGTTGTCGGCTCATCCAGACGAATCAACGATGTGGGATAACGCACACCATCACTGGCTAACACCACATAGGCACGAGCGAGCTGCAGTGCCGTAACAGACAACCCATAACCAAACGCCAGGGTCGCCTGATCAATCTCAGCCCACCGCCGGAAGGGTGCCAATTGACCTGTCACCTCTCCTGGAAAACCTGTACTGGTCGGCTCACCAAATCCCATTTTTGAGAAGAAGCCCCAGAACGCCTCCTTGGGCAGATCAAGCGCTATTTTACTGACGCCCACATTGCTGGACTTAAGAATCACCCGACTCAGATCAATCGCACCGTAATTACGGTGATCTTTTACCTGATGCCGGCCTACCCGAAACGTTCCTGGCGCGGTATCAATAACCGTTCCAGGCGTATAGCGCCCTGATTCCAGGGCAGCAGCAATAGTAAAGGGTTTGACCGTGGACCCAGGCTCAAAGACATCTGTCACGGCACGATTCAGAAACCGACCAACCTTGCCCCGCTTGCTACCGTTTGGGTTATAGGCAGGCTGATTGACCATGGCGAGAATTTCACCATTACGGGCATCCAGTATCACAGCAGAACCCGATTTCGCCTTGTTTCGCTGCACGGCCCCTTTCAATTCCCGGTAGGCCAAAAACTGCAAACGCCGATCAATAGAGGTCACCAGGTCCTTACCTGCTTCCGGCTCCAGGATGTTTTCCACATCCTTAACTGCCCGGGCACGGCCATCCTGAATCACCCGTTTCTTACCCGAAGTGCCCTGCAGCCATTCGTCGTAGGCCAGCTCCAGCCCCTCCTGGCCCTCATCATCCACATTCGTGAAACCGACAACATGGGCGAACACTTCGCCGTCCGGATAGTAACGACGGTATTCACGCTGCAGCCCCACCCCTGCGACATCATTCTCAGAAACATAGTTGAGCAACTTGGCCGCCCGGTCGGGATTAATTCTTCGCTTCAGATAGACAAAGGAACGATCACTCCGCCGGGCCAGCAACTGACGCAACCCGTCAAGGTCCATCTCCAGCGCCTTGGCAATCGGTGCCAACACCCGACTATCCGGAGAGAGCGTGCGTGGATTGGCCCAGACCGAATCAACCGGGGTACTAATCGCCACCGGCTCACCCTGCCGATCTTTAATCATGCCCCGGTGGGCAGAAATCTCCACCACCCGCAAATGGCGACGCTGCCCTTCGTTCTGCAGAAAGTCGGTTTCAAAAATCTGCTGATCAACCGCACGCCAGACCAGCAAACAAGCGGCCACCATTAGCAGGCCAAGCAGTGTCCACCGCCGGGCCTGATAGCTCGGTAGTGCCTGCTCCAGCCGGCGGGCCTGTTTTTGACGCTTGTTTCGTGTCTTGCCGCTCATCTTTAGGGTTTAACTACCACGACCTCTTCTGCTGTAGGTATGTGCATCTTTAAGCGCTGACGCGCCATCTTCTCCACCCGGGCATGTGTCGCCCAGGTACTCTGTTCCAGTTGTAAACGACCCCACTCCACCTCCATGGCATCCCGCTCTGCACGCAACAACTGCAGCGCTACAAAATTCTTCCTTGATGCATACTTCGAATAGACCACGCCCGTTGCAGTTATCAACAAGCCAAAGGTCAGGATCAGCAACACCACCAACTGTCCCCGCGTCACGACCGGCGCTCCGCCACCCGCAATACAGCGCTGCGCGCCCTCGGGTTACCCTCCACCTCATGCCGGGATGGCTTGACTGCCTTACCGACAAGGTTAAGCGTGGCGTTACGCTGCTGTTCGGTTACCGGTATACCCGCCGGAAACTGCTCCCCTCTGGCGGCGTCCCGCATAAACCGCTTCACGATGCGATCCTCCAACGAATGGAAACTGATCACTACAAGACGCCCGCCAGGAGCCAGTACGCGCAGCGACTGCTCAAGACAGGCCATCAAATCATCCAGCTCTCGGTTGATATGGATACGAATCGCCTGAAAACAGCGGGTAGCGGGGTGCTTACCCTTTTCCCAGGAGGGATTGGCCGCCGACACAATTTCAGCCAGCTGGTGCGTGGTCTCTATCGCACGCTCATCCCTCGCCTCGGCAATCGCCCGGGCAATTCGTTTGGAGAAACGCTCTTCGCCATAGGTTTTGAAGACATGAGCCATCTCATCTACACCCGCAACGCTCAGCCAATCAGCCGCACTGACACCCGAGGTGTTATCCATGCGCATATCCAGAGGACCATCATTCAGAAAACTGAACCCGCGTTCGGCCTTGTCGAGTTGGGGTGATGAGACACCAAGGTCCAACAACACACCGTTCACCTCACCCAGACAGCCCGCCTCGTTGGCAAATTGCTCCAGCATGGCAAAAGAACCCTGCTTTATCTCAAACCGGTCATCATCACCAAATCGCTCTGCGGCACAGGCAATCGCATCCGGATCTTTATCAATAGCCATCAGGCGACCATGCTGATCCAGACACTGCAGCATGGCAGCGCTATGACCTCCACGGCCAAACGTACCATCTATATAGTTGCCAGCTGGTGTCATATTCAGGGCCTCCAGCGCCTCACGAAAGAGCACTGGCAGATGTGTATCCTTGTTATCCATAACTATATTGAGAGCGTTTCTAGATCGGCAGGCAGATCAAGGTCATCGAGATTCACCTCATCCAACCAGCCATCACGCTGACTATTCCAAAGCGCTTCGTCCCAGAGCTCAAACTTATTGCCCTGGCCAATCAGTACAGTGTGCTTTTCAAGCTTGGCGAAATCGCGCAGTGCTGGAGGCAGCAATACGCGGCCCTGGGCATCCATCTCAACCTCAGTGGCATGACCCACCAGCAGACGCTGCAGATTACGGGCAGCCTTATTAAAGGAGGGTAACTTCATTAATTTGCGCTCTATCTCCTGCCATTCAGGCAGTGGATAGATGAGTAGACAGTGATCACGATCAATCGTCACCACCAATTCCGAGGCACAGCACTCCTGTAACCGCTCGCGAAACCGCGTCGGTATAGCCAAGCGACCCTTGGCATCCAGATTGAGCTTATTGACACCCCGAAACAAAGAAGCCTTCCCCCTTTTGGAATTCCTGTTTTCCTAAAAAATCCACTTTTACCCACTTATCCCCATAATAGGTACTCAGATCGGGGGTTGTCAAGGAAATCAACCCACCCAAATAGGTGAAAGTTCCTTTAAAGACAGAGAGTTAGATGCACATCACAATGCTAGAAATGGGGTACAAGACAATAAAAAACAGCAGGGTAAATTGCGGAGTTAAAGTAACTTGTGAAGATAGAGGGCATTTAAGTACTACTCAAACCTTCTCCACTTTGGTGAGAGGGCGTATCACCAGAGCGATCGTCAGCACTAAAAGTCGATATGCACACAAGGGCGGTTCGGTGGCCGCCAAAAATAGCGCATCGCCATCCAGAATAGAGTGGGAGTCGGCCTGTAAGCCGGGTTCTGTCCTGAATGGCCATTCATCTGGGATGCACGTCACCATGCACCTCAAGCGACCTACCCG
>JAPHUG010000246.1 GCA_026197195.1 Sedimenticola sp. | reverse complement strand
AGATCTGCAGCGTAACGAATTGAACTGGTCACCAGAGGTGTTTCGAATTTTTGAGGTAGAACCGGAAGGTTTTGGGTCTTCCTACGATGAATTCCTTTCTATAGTACACCCGGATGATCTCACCATGGTGAAGCAGGCCTTCACTCGGTCACTGGAGAGCCGGGAAGACTACGATATAGTCCATCGCCTATTGCTAGATGACGGTCGAGTGAAGTGGGTTAATGAGCGTTGTATCACTCACTATGATGATGAGGGCAAGCCTCTACGTTCAATGGGTACGGTGCAGGATATCACCATTCGCAAACGAGCCGAGGATGAGATGCGCCTGGCCGCGAGTGTTTTCGACAATAGTCTGAATGGTATTATGATTACTGGCCCCGACGGCAATATACATCGAGTTAACCGGTCATTCACAGAGATCCTTGGTTATAGTGAAGCAGAAGTGGTTGGCCAGACACCCCGTCTGCTGAAATCAGGACATCACGAGGATTCTTTTTTTAACGAGATGTGGATCTCTCTCCTAAAGGAGGGCAAGTGGGAGGGTGAAATTTGGGATCGCCGCAAGGACGGTACAGTGATTCCGGTTTGGCAAAGTATCTCTACGGTTCGGGATGCAAATGGTAAAGTGACCCATTACATAGGTATCCTGTTCGATATCTCTGAACAGAAGGCCTCGGCTGAACGAATTCAACACCTGGCACACTACGATGTGCTGACCGGACTGCCTAATCGCGCCCTGCTGCTTGATCGTGTCGAACAGGCTATCGCTAGGGCTAGGCGTGAAAAAAGCCAGTTTGCCCTGATGTTCCTCGATCTTGATCGATTCAAACATATCAATGACACACTGGGTCATCCGGTGGGTGATGGTCTGCTCCAGGCGGTGGCTCAACGGCTGCAACAGACCCTTCGGGAGCAGGATACTGTCGCACGGTTGGGAGGTGATGAGTTCATTGTCTTACTGGAAGATCTCGAGTCAGACGACCATACTAAAGTGGCCGCTCAGAAACTGTTGGCGGCCTTTGCCCAGCCTTTTGCTGTACGAAAACAGACATTATCTGTTGGGACTACAATCGGTATTAGCCTCTACCCGGAACACGGGGAGGATGTGACAAGTTTACTGATGCATGCCGATTTGGCACTTTATCAGGCCAAAGAGCATGGCCGTGGTTGTTTCTGGTTCTTTGAAACTCAGTTCACTGATCATGCTACCGAACGTATGTGCCTTGAGAGCGACCTGCGTCAGGCGCTACTCCATAAGCAGTTGGAATTGCACTATCAGCCGATTTACACACTGAATGACAAACAGTTGGTGGGCGCTGAGGCACTTTTGCGCTGGCACCATCCAGAGCGCGGGCTAGTTTCGCCGGATACCTTTATCCCTATTGCGTGCGATACGGGTCTGATAATACCCATTGGTGCCTGGGTGCTTGAGGAGGCGTGTCGTCAAGCCGTACGCTGGCACCAAGAGGGTCTGGCTCTTGGAACGATGGCGGTAAACCTCTCGGGAATTCAGGTCCAGCGTGGCGATATCGTAAACACAGTGACAGCTATTCTGAAAAAAACCGGAATGCCCGCCCATTGTCTTGAACTTGAGATTACCGAAAGTGAGATTACGCGCCACGCAGAACAGGATTTGCGTCAATTAGCTGCCTTGCATGCCCTTGGAGTGGAAATTGCCATTGATGATTTCGGAACAGGACAGCACTCCCTTGGATATCTAAAAAAGCTGCCGGTAAGCAAGATCAAGATTGACCGCTCATTTATTGAAGATACCAGTGATGACGCCAATGGTGAGGCGATCACTCGGGCCATCCTTGGTCTCGGTCAGGGACTTAATATGACCGTGGTCGCTGAAGGTGTCGAATCTCAGGTACAGGAACAATTTCTGCATAAGTACAGCTGTGATCAAGTTCAGGGATTCCACTACAGCAAACCACTGGACGCATCTGCCTTTACCGCACTGTTGTCTCCGACGAAAAGAACAGTTTCTCATTGAGTTATCAGGCTTCAATGTTTGGATAGATCGCTACACTAAAGAGGAGGGCTCTTTGTAATGATCCCGTCGCTCCTGATGCAGGGTGGGCGCAATTAACCAATTGGTTGAGTAGTCAGATGCGGTGGAGTGCGCGGGGTAACCGATGTATATATATGGCCAAAAATAATATGTGCCATTCTATGGCAAGATTTTTAGATCGCGTTACTGCATGATGTGTATTATGAATAAAGCAGTCTCCTTTGTTGGATTACTATAGATTAGGTTGCTGGGTCTTACTGCAGGTGGCATATCGGGCGCTAAGCTCTTTTGAGTATCGTTGCCATGGGTGGAGGGCTTTGGGCCTTTTTCCGGTGGCGGCGCTGGTTTTAATTAGCGCGTTGTTTAACTGTGTTGGGCCCTCTGTGTTAGGTCAGTCAGCTTATCTGTTTGTATCCTTCTCTACGGACAAACTATTTAGTATTTGATTAGATCACTTTTTTAAGGGATATTTCTCGCGGGTTGGTTTACAGGCAAGAGGTAATATCCGTGATCTTTCAGGGATGGCATTCACTGTGCCATCGATTCCTCCAGCGATACCCTTTACGGGCCGTTCTATGTTGGCTGCTCTGTCTACCTTGCTTGTCACTCTGGGCAGAGGTTCCCGCGTCCGGGACTGATCTCCCACTATTCGGTGCGGGTAGTTATCGGTTGGATTATGTTGATCACGGTTGGCGCTTGTCGATCCGTTCTGACTATTTAACGTCACCTATTCAGCATGACCTTTCGGATTGTCGGTTCTGTGCCGCTGAGTCTGTGGGTGATGAGTCTGATAACTGTCAGATGGATGGCGTCTTTCCCCTGGTGTTCGATCAGTTCAATGGTGTTGGAGTGGTCTGTCATGTGGGTGCTCATAGTCAACGACTCCTGCTGTTTGATTCAGTAGCTCCAAATCCAAAAAGAGTGCTGACCGGGAGTTACTACCTCTCTTTGGCTTTGACCTCTGGAGGCTTCGAGGTGACCTATGATCAGTTGAATCATCAGGGTGAGCCTTATGAGCAGAATGAGATGTTT
>JAPHUG010000044.1 GCA_026197195.1 Sedimenticola sp. | reverse complement strand
TGATCTGCAGGATATGATTCAGCGCTTCCCTGACTGTCAGTTCGACTTCCACCCGCACAACGATTATGGTCTGGGTACGGCCAATGCCGTGATGGCAGTTAAGGCCGGGGTCTCCTCGGTCCACTGTACCCTGAACTGTCTGGGGGAGCGGGCCGGTAACGCTTCACTGGCGGAAGTGGCGGTTAATCTCAAAGATCAGATGGGCATTAAGCTTTCGATCAACGAGTCCCACCTGGTACTGCTTAGCCAGATGGTGGAGAACTTCTCTGGTAAACGGGTGTCCGACAATGCACCAATTATTGGCGCTGATGTGTTTACCCAGACCAGTGGCATTCATGCTGACGGGGACAAGAAAGGCGGACTGTACCAGACGGCGCTGACCCCTGAACGTTTCTCCCGTCGTCGCAGTTATGCCCTGGGTAAAATGAGTGGCAAGGCCTCGCTACAGAAGAACCTGGAGAAGATGGATATCTCACTCTCTCCTGAGAATATGGAGAAGGTTCTGAAACGGGTGGTAGAACTGGGCGACGAGAAGAAATCGATCACCTCGGATGATCTCCCTTTCATCATTGCAGAGGTACTGGAGAGCAAGGATTATCACCATATCGAACTGATCAACTGTTCGATTACCTCAGGTCTTGATCTTGAATCCACGGCCAGTATCCGGGTGATGATCCAGGGTGAGGAGATTCGTTCAGCGGGTATCGGTAACGGCGGCTTTGATGCCTTTATGAATGCGGTTGGAAAGGTGCTCAAAAAGTACGACGTTGCACTCCCAAAGCTGGTGGATTTTGAAGTGCGTATCCCGCGCGGTGGTAAAACCAATGCCTTGACCGAGGCGACGATTGCATGGGATGTGAATGGCAGAAGTTACAATACCCGGGGTATTCACTATAACCAGGTGTTTGCGGCCATCAATGCCACCATGCGAATGCTGAATATTGTGTTGCATCGTTTGGAAAAGCGCAGTAAATCCTGAATGAGTAATATCGGTGTGGAGAAGAAGCAATGAAAGAATCAGTCAAAGAGTACTACGGGAAGATCCTGCAACACTCAAATGATCTGCAGACCAATGCCTGCTGTACGGCTGATTCCAGCACGCCGGATTTTCTCAAACAGGCGATGGCCAATATCCATGATGAAGTGGCGGCTCGCTACTACGGCTGTGGGCTGGTGCGCCCTGAAGTGTTGGATGGGATGCGAATACTGGATCTGGGAAGTGGCTCGGGTCGTGACTGCTATCTACTGGCACAGTTGGTTGGAGAGAAGGGGTATGTGCTGGGTGTCGATATGACCGATGAACAGCTGGAAGTGGCTAATCGGCATGTAGAGTGGCATCGTGAGCGGTTTGGTTTTACAAAAACCAATGTTGAATTTCGTAAAGGTTACATTGAGCAGTTGGATGAGCTGGGTCTTGAAGAGGGCAGTTTTGACATCATTGTCTCCAACTGTGTAATCAATCTCTCGCCTGACAAAGAGGCCGTGTTGCGGGAGGCCTATCGTTTGCTGAAACCCGGGGGTGAACTCTACTTTTCAGATGTCTATTCTGATCGCCGGGTACCGACAGAATTACTGAACGATCAGGTGCTTTATGGGGAGTGTCTGAGCGGTGCTCTTTACTGGAACGATTTTCACAATCTGGCCAAGAAGGCAGGGTTTCTTGATCCGCGCCTGGTAGAAGATCATCCAATTACCATTGGCAATGATGCCATTCATCAGAAGATCGGCCACATCCGGTTTTTCTCAGCGACTTATCGCCTGTTTAAACTGGATGGGCTTGAGAGCCACTGTGAGGACTACGGTCAGGCGGTTGTTTACAAGGGGGGCATTGTTAACAACGAGCAGCGGTTTGAACTTGATAAGCACCATTTGATCGAAAAAGGGAAGATGTTTCCTGTCTGCGGTAACACCTATCGCATGCTGAAAGAGTCCCGTTTTGCCGAATTCTTTGAGTTCTACGGTGACCGCGCTACACACTTTGGCATCTTTGATGGCTGCGGTACAAGTCTGCCCTTTGATGCAGGCGCGGCTTCAGGCTCAAACAACACAGATAGCGGGTGTTGCTAGCCGGACTTACCCAGCACAGTTGGCTTTTTGGGTTACCCGCTTTTCCCAGCCAGGGGTAAGAATTTTCTGATATCTTCGCAAACAGGGTGAAGCGGGCTGGTTTTTTCTCTGGATCATCTAGAATCTGAACTAAAGATTTAAATCCGGTTGTCGATAAAAAACCAATAGCCCAAAATTATCTGTGGAGATCACTTAATGGACAAGATGCGCAAACTATTGGAGTCTGTCGATGCTTGTGCTGACCGTCTGGACGCTTTAAATAGCCGTTTTTCCAACCTGGCTACGGATGCCACCCGCGAGAGTGTTGAGGCCTGGCGTCGAGCCAAAGATCAGGTGGTTTTCGATCAGACTGAAGAGAAAAAGGCGCCCAAAGAGGGGCCGGATATCAAATCGATTGCGGTGGAACTGCTGGAAAAACAGGGTCATGGTCTGGAAGATGTCCTGGATATCTTGATGAGTGATCATCAGATCGAAATGACTATAGAAGGTCTGACGCAGACCATTGGAAAGCAGGCCTATATTGCGGCTTTGAGAAAAGACGCCAGTGATCTTCTTGGAAATGCCATCTCCTATGCCCAGATAGCCAACCTGTGGAATGACCTCGATCGTCCTGCCTTTGGTGGCGAGAGTTGGACGGCACGTAGCGTCTCAATCCTTGTTGAATAGTCTGTTAGTTGCAAAATGATCAATGCTTTCAGTGAGGAAGTGGGATCAATTTGGCGATTTATTCTCACACGCCCACTATAATAACCAAGTTCAATTCCTTAATTTTCTGGTTGCTGCATGAGTTCCGCTGAAACGCCGACATTTGATATCAAGGCCTTTGCAAATACCCTGGTTGAGGATATTGAGCAGAACCGCATTCGGTTACCAACCCTTCCGGCCATTTCCCTTGAGGCGTTGTTGGTGGTGAATGATGCCGGTAGTTCTATGGCGGATGTGGCTAAGATCATTAGTAAAGACACCTCTATGGCTGCCCGTTTGGTCAGGTATGCCAACAGCCCGCTCTATCGGGGCGTGAAAACCGTAAGCAGTGTCAAGGCCGCGATTACGCGCATTGGGTTTGATGCCGTTAAAAACGCAATCCTCAGTCTTGCTATGCGGGATGTCTTTACCACCTCATACCGGGCCATTCAGGACCGTATGGAAGGCCTCTGGCAGCACAGTGTGGATGTGGCCACCAAGGCTACCCAGTTAGTTGCTCACTTCCCTCATCTGAATAAAGATGAGGCGATGCTTGCCGGTCTTATACACGATGTAGGCACCATCCCTGTACTTATCAAGGCGACCGAATATCCGGTGCTGCTGGAGAAAGAGGCCAATCTGGATAAGGTGATCGATAAACTGCACATGCCCGTAGGGAAATTTTTACTCTCACGTTGGAACTTTGATGCTCAACTGGTGGAGGTGGCTGCCAGCCACGATAAACTGGATCGCGTTCCAAAGAGTGACCAGGTCGATTACGTAGATATTATTCAAGTGGCCAATATCCTCAGTCACCAAGGTTCAGAGAGTCGCTGGTCGGATCTGGATATACGAAAAAACAAGGCCTGCCAACGGGTCGGTATTGATCTGATCTTGAACCTGGGTGAAGGGGACGATGATGACGCTGAATCTGAGTTCAGTTTGATGCTGGGGTCATGAGCTAATAGGTAAAAAAAAGCCCGAAACCATGAGGTTTCGGGCTTTTTCGTATTTGGAGCGGGAAACGAGATTCGAACTCGCGACCCCAACCTTGGCAAGGTTGTGCTCTACCAGCTGAGCTATTCCCGCATCAATTGAAGGCCGGTA
>JAPHUG010000213.1 GCA_026197195.1 Sedimenticola sp. | reverse complement strand
TCCACCAGATAGCGGTGACGGCGAAAAAAGTTCATCTATTTCAACCCAGGTTGCGGTGGCAACAGCAACGATCCACTGGGGAAGTGCTCCATTGCCATGGGGTGGTCCTGAAAAGCGGAATGCAGATCAGCCTGGGACAAATGCCGGGTATAGCGGGCCTCGGTAAATAACGCCGGATCTGACAGCCCCAGTTGACTCACCAGTGCGCGTGTACGATCCAATCGCGTAATCTCCTCCTGATCATGTTGTGAGGTATCAACAATGGAAACAACAAACAGCACAATCAGGCTGAACAGGAGAATAAAAAATTGATCGGACTTGCGCATAATGAGATGGGTAACTTCGTGGCCAACGGCTATTTAATGCTAATCTAGCCAGCAGCAGAAGCAACAAGCATTGATAACTATCAATATGATATTTATAGAATTTTTAGTTCCGCCATATCACTCAATGCTGCGTTCACAGTAGGTCATTTGACCTATTTATTTAGACTCATGGCATACTTACGGCCCCACGACACAACAGACGGTTAACAATGAAAGCAAGAGAGAAACGGCGCGGCATTACGCTGGTACATACTGGAGAAGGAAAAGGTAAATCATCCAGCGCATTCGGCGTGGTTTTTCGCGCCGCCGGCTCCGGCTTCAACGTGCTGGTGATTCAATACATCAAGGGAAAGTGGAAAACCGGTGAGAGCCGCGCCGCTGAAAAGTTCGACAACATCGAGTGGCACAGTATGGGAGACGGTTTCACCTGGGACACCAAAAACCCGGAGCAGGACCTAAAGACCAGCCGGGAAATCTGGGAGTTCAGCAAACAGAAAATACGTAGCGGCGACTATGATCTGGTGGTGCTGGATGAGATCAACTACTGCTGCGGGTATGAGTGGATCAGTGGTGAAGAGATCGCTTCATTTATTCGGGATGAAAAACCGGACTGGATGCACCTGATCCTGACCGGGCGAAACGCCCCACCCGAGGTCATTGCCGTTTCAGATACCGTAACCGAGATGAAGATGATCAAGCATGCCTATTCCCAAGGCATCAAGGCACAACAGGGCGTTGAGTTCTAATCGTCGTCATAACCCATCGCCTCTCGGAAGGGTAACTTGCCCTTAACGAAGATACCGTTACCTCTTGCGATCTCTTTACCCCTGAAATCATAGGCAACGGATTCAGCAATAAACTGATTTTTTGTCTGACTCACCACGCTGCCAACTGATCGCATCACACCTTTTGAAACGGGACGAATCAGATAGGTGGTAAAAGAGGAGGTCAGGACAAAACAGTCAGGTTCCAGCGAATTGGCTGCAAAGAACGCCGCATCATCCAGCATCTTGAAATAGACCGACCCATGCACTGCGCCCGCTGCATGATGGTAGCTGGATTGAAGTTCTATGCTGATCTCAGCCTCACCCTTCGCTACCGTAATAGTCGGAAGATAGAGTTGATTGATTGGCGCCGCCAGATACATACGCTCCAGGGCTTTATAATGGGACCTGTCATCCATACTCATACCCCAATGTTTTATTTAGCTATTGCACATCTATCATAAACGACCATTAGAACACAGCAGGCCAGAGAGAGTGTTTGTAGTATGGATGCTGGATATGTAAAATCCTAATCACAACCATAAACCTCCTGCAAGGAGGTGTAAAAATAATAATCCCAGAGGAAGGATATGGAAGCACTCGGGTTGGCCCAGTACATCTATGCCTTCGCCGTTATTTCAGTGGCATACATAGTTCGTGGTATCGCAGGATTCGGGTCCGGCCTTATTGCCATCCCCCTGCTGCTGCTGTTTTTCCCTCTATTGGTGGCTGTACCGCTGATTGTGGCTCTGGACTATTGTGCGTCTGCCAGCCAGGGTATCAAGGACAAACAAGTTATACAGTGGCGTGAAATCTGGCCCCTGCTACCGTTTGCCATTATCGGCATGATCGCGGCTATTTTCCTGTTACAGAGTATAGATGCCCAGCTATTGCTGAAAGCGGTAGCGGTTTTCATTATCGCCTATGCCTTCTACAGCCTGATGGGTAAGAATCCAACAAAGGTACATAGCCGATGGTGGGCGATACCGGCTGGTACACTGGGAGGCCTTATCGGCACAGCCTTCGGGACGGGCGGCCCTTTCTATGTGGTCTACCTGCAGATGCGAAAACTGGAGAAAACACCGTTTCGTGCGACGTTCGCCACACTCTTCCTGCTTGATGGTGCCAACCGGTTAGCCGCTTATTTCTACACGGGAATTTTAACTCTAGAGTTTCTGAAGCTACTGGCGATGGCACTACCCGTCATGATGGTTGGCATCTTCCTGGGAGGAAAGATTCACACGACGGTGAGTCAGGAGACATTCAAACGCGGAATCAGCCTGCTATTGATATGCAGCGGTATTGCCCTGTTAATACGCTAAAACAGTGACTAGCGTTCGGCCTGCCACTTCATCCGAAGCAAGCGAAGGACCACAAAGGGCACTAACAACAAGACGCCTGTAACAAGAAGCTCACCGAACCTCAATTCAGATAGTGCCACTGTCGCACTGTATTGATCATTCAACCAGTTAACATAGAAGCCGAATGGCATACAGAGTGTGACCATGAGTAAGATCGTCGCGAACTTTCCCAATACGCGGCCGCGATCCTCCTGATCT
Source organism: Sedimenticola sp. (assembly GCA_026197195.1). Lineage (GTDB taxonomy): Bacteria > Pseudomonadota > Gammaproteobacteria > Chromatiales > Chromatiaceae > Sedimenticola. The sequence continues at coordinate 512 of JAPHUG010000213.1, read as the reverse complement.
GGTGCCTGATTATTTGAGATAGATCCAACCATGCTTCGCTTGCCAAAAACTCTATTGACCAGTTTAACGGCAGAAAAAGCGGGAGCTTTAGTTTGCGCCAGGGATGCTCAATGGCGGAACGGAAGTGAAAACCACAACCAACCAGCGGCCAGGACAGGCTATTTTTCGGTATCACAGTTGTTGATAACCATAACAGGACCCATGAGCATCACACAGCAGGATGAGTAAGGAAGCTGGCTGAACCCGCCTTTCAAAACCAAGTATATGAAACAACGATTCAAGGCCCACTTGCAGAAACAAAAAAACCCGAGCGTAGGCTCGGGTTTTTTTGTTTCTGGTGGGCCATGAAGGATTCGAACCTTCGACCAATGGATTAAGAGTCCACTGCTCTACCAGCTGAGCTAATGGCCCAAATTTATGGGGTGGACGATGGGGCTCGAACCCACGACAACCGGAATCACAATCCGGGACTCTACCAACTGAGCTACGCCCACCATAAACTGTAAAGAACT
>JAPHUG010000059.1 GCA_026197195.1 Sedimenticola sp. | reverse complement strand
CGCTCCATGCGCTCCAAGGAAGAGGCGAATGACTATCGCTATTTCCCTGACCCTGACCTGCTCCCCGTTGAGCTGGACCAAGAGCTTGTGGAATCGATCCGTTCTGCCATGCCGGAACTACCCGATGCCAAGCGGACCCGTTTCACCGAGGTCTATGGGCTGAGTGCTTATGATGCAGCGGTCCTGACGGCCAGCAAATCATTGGCCGATTTCTTTGAGCTGACGGCCGACTCCGCCGGTGATGCGAAATTGGCGGCAAACTGGGTCATGGGTGAGCTTTCTGGCGCACTGAACAAGGCTGGTCTAACACTTGAAGCGAGCCCTGTGGATGCCACTGCGCTGGGTGGTATGTTGCTCCGTATCGTGGATAAGACCATCTCTGGCAAGATAGCCAAACAGGTTTTTGAGGCGATGTGGGCGGGTGAAGGCAGTGCCGACCAGATCATTGAAGCGAAAGGGTTGAAGCAGATAACGGATACCGGTGCCATTGAGGCGGTGGTGGATGGTGTGCTGGAAGCGAATCCCGCTCAGGTAGAGAACTACCGTAATGCGGATGAAAAGAAGCGCCCCAAAATGCTCGGATTCTTTGTCGGTCAGGTGATGAAGCAGTCAAAGGGCAAGGCCAATCCTCAGCAGGTCAATGAGTTGTTGTTGAAAAAGCTGGGCTGACCGGGTTCATGTATGTGGTCGAATAAAGCCGGGTGTTTATCCGGCTTTATCGCTTCTGCTCAGTGTGCGGGCTACTGCTCTTTATTGTGATGTGACTGGATTGATTCAAGCAGCAGGTTTCGGTTGTCAGAATTCTGTAGCAGCGCCTTGGCCAGATGTGCCAGTTTCATCTGTTCGAATCGGGCGTAATTTCGCAGCGCGTCAAACGCACTCTGTTCGTCCATAGAAAAACGCTCCATATAAATACCGACAGCAACACTGATTTCACGATTACGATTAATGGCGTCGGTGAGGTCCACTTCCTTTCTTTGTAATTCATGGAATTCAGCTGAGCGCTTCAGCGCGGCCTCGATGGCCGGGATTAATTGCTGAATATTGACGGGTTTGACCAGATAACCAAGGGCGCCCTCCTGAGTGGCCAGTTCGACGACATCCTTATCACTGTAGGCACTAAGGAAAAGGGCGTTGATCTGGCCATGCTGGCGAAGCTTGCGGGCCGTCTCTATTCCGCTGATGCCGGGCATACGAATGTCCAGGATGGCAAGATCAGGTCGCTCCTCGAGCCCCAGCTGAACGGCCTGTTCACCGTCCGGGGCGGATATCACCTCATAGCCCGCCTTGGTCAGGCCGCTTGTTATGCTGGTGAGGGTGAAGATGTCATCATCTGCAACCAGGATTTTGTATTGTGTCATATGAGTTCTGATCGTTCCTTGCACAGTTGCCTGGCGGTTGTTACACAGCGCGAGGCAGAGCATCAGAAATGTTTAAACAGCCTCCTGCTGGCGGCTATTGCTAGATACTAAGGATTATAAAGTATATTCGCTTAATGCCCAAACTTGAGTCTTCCTGACCCGAGTTGGTTAGCCGGGGTTATTCTTCTAAGGTGGCCATTGCCACGGTATAGGTCTTGCCCTGTTTCAGTTTTTTGTAGTTTCCAAAGACCTCTATAAACGCCTTCTGGACAAATTTACGAAGACCCGTGATGGTTACAACGTAAAAACGGGCGCCGGGTTTCATTCGAACCAGGGCATCGTAGAAATAGAGGTAATAAAGTTCTTTGCCTGTTTTGGCGGGCAGATTAGAGACAATGAGGTCGAAGTGCCGGTTGCCGACCTCGGAAAAGCCATTGCTTAAGAATATTTCAGTATTCTTTATAGCGTTTAACTCGGCATTCTTACGGCTGTAATCGATGGCAACATAGTCTTTGTCGACCAGGACGCTGGTACCCTTGGGTGCCAGTTTTGCCAAGGTGAGGCCGAGGGGGCCGTAGCCACAACCCAGGTCGAGCGTGTCATCGTTCTCCCTGACCTCCATGTGGTCGAGCAATAAACGGCTTCCCTCATCAATGCCCTTGGGTGAGAAGAGACCCCAGGTGGTTTGAAACTTCAGCGGTTGTCCGCATAGGGAATCAGAAAATTCAATGTCTTGACGAAGCGTGTCCAGATAGCGGGCTTTTTCCGCCGAGATAGGTGGTGTTGTCATAGCATTAGTTTGAGCTGCACGTTTTGCAGGCAGGGTCCTTGTTCAGTTTAAGAGTGCGCCACTCCATTTCCAGTGCATCAAGCAGTAGGAGTCTGCCGACCAGGGGGGTGCCAGAGTGAGTTAGCAGTTTGATCGCCTCGACCGCTTGTACGCTTCCGATAATGCCGACCAGAGGAGAGAGTACACCATTGGATGAGCAGGTTTCATCCAGTTCGGCGGCTGATCCGTACAGGCAGCGATAACAGGGCTCGCCCGGTTGGCCGGTAAAGACAGAGACCTGGCCTTCCATGCGTATGGCTGCGCCAGATACCAGAGGTACTTGATGGGCCACACAGGCATCATTAATGGCAAATCGGGTGGTGAAGTTGTCAGTGCCATCAATAACCAGGTCAGCGCGTTTTATCTCCCGTTCGAGCTCTGCCCCTTCCAGTCGGGATGAGACGGTCTCAATGCGACAATCCGGGTTAATGGCGCGAATAGATTGTCGGGCGGAATCAACCTTGAGTTGTCCGACTGCCCCGGTGGTGTGGATGATCTGGCGTTGCAGATTGGTGATATCGACCCGGTCGAAGTCCACCAGTACCAGCTCCCCAACTCCGGCGGCAGCCAGATACATGGCGACGGGTGACCCCAGTCCGCCCAGTCCAAAGATCAGGACTCGCGACGCAAGCAGTTTTTCCTGTCCTTCAATGCCAACCGAGGGGAGCATGATTTGCCGGCTGTAGCGGAGTAATTGTTCATCATTCATAAGTTGCAGGTCATTCATCTCTGCTCAGGTGTGACATCATTGACAGCTCCCGCCAATGAGGCCCCTGAAAGGGAAGTATCCGCTGTAGGATCCTGCTACAGGTATTTTCGCCAGTGCTCAGGGCGTGTGTCTGAGCAGCCATGTGTCCGATGTTCGTAGCGATTGATAAAGATTTTACGTGTGCTGTTATGATCTTCTTCGTTACACCCGTTATTGGCGCGCTCAATCTCTTCGGTGTAGTAGTAGAGGGCGCGCGAAATCTTGTAGATGAGCTTGCTGCTCAAATGGAAGCCGCATTCCGTCAGTGCGTTTTCGATCTGTTCAAGTGATATCTTCAATACGTGATAGCGTATCCGCAGTTGCAGGCGGTTTTCGGCATACACCTCGAGAATACCATCAATCTCCTTGAGCAGGCTGGCCGCGGTATGAGCCTGTTGAGGGTCGGGATGCAGTTCGGTGAAGACTATTTCCCGGTGTTTGATGACATCGCTATCGTCTATTTCCATAGTTTGATCCTAAACGCTATACAGAAATTATCAAGAGATATGCGGATATTTCAACACGAATTTAACGGTTATTGTTCGTGGCTGAAAACGGCTATTCGCGCTCTGGTTTTCGACCTTCGGTTATTCGGTCTCGTCTTTCCAAGTCAGGGTGTGTAGCGACCTCGCGATAGCCCGCGGCTGAAAAGAGGGCGCGCACGGCTTCTCCCTGATCGAATCCGTGCTCAAGTATCAGCCAGCCTTGCGTGTTCAGATGGTCGGGTGCGCGTTCAATCAGATGCTTGATATCATCCAGGCCATCGGTGCCTGAGACCAATGCGGACCCCGGTTCCCAAGGCAGGCCGTCATTCAGTAGATGCGGATCCTGTTCTGCGATATAGGGTGGGTTGCTTATGATCAGGTCAAAGGTCTCGTTAGTTGGCAGTGCACTGAACCAGCTGCCGCTCTGGGTACGGATGTTTTTCAGTCCCAGGTTATCAAAGTTAAACCGGGCCACTTCAAGTGCGGCCTCGGACTGGTCCGTTGCTACAATTGAGCTGTCCGGCCGTTCGCTAGCCAGGGCGGCAGCAATTGCGCCGCTGCCTGTGCCCAGATCGGCAATACGTCCCTGGCTCATGGGTTGAAGCAGCGCCAGGGCGCGTTCGACCAGCTGCTCTGTCTCCGGTCGCGGGATGAGTGTGGCGGGGGTCACCTTGAGGGAGAGCGACCAGAATTCACGGCGGCCAATGATATAGGCGACAGGTTCACCTTGTCGGTGCCGCTCGAGCAGGGTCAGAAACGTAGTCTGCTGCTGTTCTGTCAGTTTGTACTCAGGCCAGGCAAAGAGATAGCTGCGGGGTTTTTCTATGGCATGTGACATCAGCACCTCGGCTTCCAGGCGGGATAAGCTGCCGCTGGCTGACGCATCGTTTAGAAGTTGCGCTAGGGCTACTGTTTTATCTTCAATCATTTCGCGGCACTCAGATTGAGTGGCGGGTCAGCTTTCACTGTTGGCCAGTGACGACAGCTGCTCGGCTTGCTGCTCTTGGGTTAGCGGGTCTACGACCTGGTCAATGGCACCGGTCATGACTTCATCCAGCTTGTAGAGCGTCAGGTTGATACGGTGGTCCGTCAGGCGGTTTTGCGGGAAGTTGTAAGTGCGAATCCGCTCAGAACGATCGCCACTGCCTACCTGTAGCTTTCGGGTTTCGGCGCGCTCACTGGCCTGCTGCTGTTGTACCGAAGAGAGTAGTTTTGCCTGAAGTAGAGAGAGGGCTCGCGCCTTGTTTTTGTGTTGTGAGCGTTCGTCCTGGCACTCCACCACGGTTCCCGTGGGGAGGTGGGTAATGCGTACCGCAGAATCGGTCTTGTTGACATGCTGACCGCCAGCACCAGAGGCGCGGTAGGTATCAATACGGAGATCATTGGTATTGATGTCGACGTTATCAATCTCTGCCGCTTCTGGCAGGATGGCGACGGTACAGGCCGAGGTATGCACCCGGCCCTGGGATTCGGTTTCGGGTACTCGTTGCACCCGGTGGGTGCCGGACTCAAACTTCAGGCGGGAATAGACGTTCTGCCCTGAGATGCGCACCACAATCTCCTTGTAACCACCCTGTTCGCCAAGGGTCTGGCTGATGGTCTCCGTTTGCCAATCCATCTGTTCGGCATAGCGGACATACATGCGCAGCAGGTCGCCGGCAAAAAGGGCCGCCTCAGCGCCACCGGTGCCAGCACGTACCTCCAGAAAGATATTGCGATTGTCGTTCGGGTCGGGCGGTATCGGTAACAGTTGCAACTGGGGCTCTAGGATCTCTAGCCGATTCTCGGCATCGGTGAGCTCTTCCTGGGCCAGTTCGGCCATTTCCGGATCGCTCAGCATCTCCCGTGCGCTCTCGACCTCCTGTTCCAGTGCGCGGTAGCGGCTAAAGCACTCCACCACGGGTTCGAGCAGGGCGTATTCCTGACTGAGTTCGCGAAATTGATTCTGGTTGTTCTGGATTTCAGGCTCGGCGAGGAGGGCGGTGATCTCTTCAAAGCGTTCGGCAATATGTTCCAGCTTGCTGCGTATGGATGCCTTCATTTAGTGTTGTTTTCGGTGATCTGGAAAAGGGTGTTGGCCGCCTCCAGCAGATCGGACTGGCCTTCGAAACCGGCCTGACGAATCTGAGTGCTGGGGGTGTGGAGGAGTTTGTTGGTTAATGTGTGGGCCAGAAAGCGTAGGCTCTCCTCAGGCGATTTACCCGATTGCATCTGCTTTATGGCGCGTTCCAGTACATCATCCCGCATCTGTTCTGCCTGTTTCCGGTAATCCTGGATCATGCCAACAGCGTCCAGCGAACGCAGCCAGCCCATGAATTCATCAACATGCAGATCCACGATCTCGACGGCCTGTTCAGCCGCTTCCTGACGTGAGCGAAGATTCTCTTGTATCACCTCTTGCAGGTCATCCACCGTGTAGAGGTAAACGTCATTGAGTTCGCTGACCTCTGCTTCGATATCCCTTGGCACCGCAATATCCACCATGAAGATGGGTTGGTGTTTGCGTTTTTTCAGGGCGCTCTCAACGGTGCCTTTACCTACAACCGGCAGCGGGCTGGCCGTTGAGGAGATGACAATGTCGGCTTCTGCCAAATGGGTGGGAATCTCCGTCAGACTGATGGCGTAACCATCAAACTGGTTGGCCAGGGTGTGGGCCTTCTCTAATGTACGGTTGGCGACAATAATTCGTCCCACGCCATGTTGGTGCAGGTGTCTGGCAGCCAGCTCGATGGTCTCACCGGCACCAATGAGGAGAGCGGTCTGCTGGGATAGATCGCTGAAGATCTGTCGGGCCAGACTAACGGCGGCGAAAGCGACGGAAACCGGACTGTGGCCAATGGCAGTATCAGTACGTACCTGTTTGGCCACTGAAAAAGTGTGCTGAAAAAGCCGGCCGAGAAATTTTCCGGTCGCTGAGGCATCAGATGCTGTCTGGAAAGCCTGCTTCACCTGGCCCAGGATCTGGGGTTCCCCCAGCACCATGGAGTCGAGGCCGCTGGCTACCTTCAGCAGGTGTCGAACGCACTCCTGATCATTATGGCTATAGAGAAAGGGTGAGATAGTCTCTACTTCAAGGCCATGAAACTCCCCCAGCCAGGCGCAGATCTCCTCGCGGCCCGAGTGCGTATGGGCACAATAGAGCTCAGTCCGGTTGCAGGTGGAGAGTATCACCGCCTCCTCAATACCGCTGCGCTCTGAGAGGCTGCGTAGCGCCGCCACGATAATATCCGGGCCAAACGTGAGGCGCTCGCGAATATCGAGGGGTGCTGTCTTGTGATTGAGGCCGAGTGTAATTAATGCCATGTGAACTTATCGCGTTTTGGGGTAGTCCCAGTAGTTACATAAGGTGTGAATTCGGTTCTGTTTTGGACTGAATTCACACGCAAGTCATATAATGCAGGACTCACGAAAGTGAAATTTTGTATTATCAAAAGGTTAAATACAAGTCGCATTGCCTTAAACCAGTGCGAAAAAGCACGTAATAGCTGAAAACTCGGTTATCATCTATTCTCATATCAGGCCCGCTGAGGGGCGTATTTTCAGGTGTAAAATTGATGCGGTTGTTGTTTCAACGGGTTTTCTTGATAGCTACTGTCTGGTCGCTTTTCGCCTGCCAATCAGCAGCGGTGAAGCCCCCACTCGAGTCTTCTGCAGCCGAGCCACCTAGAGCGCTGACGGTGCCTGAAAAGGTTGAGTTGAGCTCTGATCCTCAGGTTTCGCCGGAGTTGACCGCCGAAATCATATTCAACCTGCTGGCGGGTGAAGTAGCGGCTCAGCGGGGCGCTCTGAGTGAAGCCTACGACTATCAGTTTCAGTCTGCTCTGCTATCGAGAGATGCCCAGTCTGCGGAAAGAGCCACGCGTCTGGCACTGCATACGGAGGATGACCTCCGTGCGCTGAAGGCGGCAAAGCTCTGGGTGGAGCTTGACCCTGAAGATATGACGGCACGACAACTGGTGGTTGTCCTGATGCTACGAAAGGATGAGCAGGCCCCGGTAATTGAACATCTGAAGGCCATTGTCCGAATCAGTGAAGAGAAAGATGAGAATGGCTTTCTTAATGTGATGGCTGCTGTTAATCGCGAGTTGAGGCGGGAAGTGGCTGTCGAGCTGATGCGTCGGCTGGTTGCTGAATTTCCGGGTGACCCCCGTGGGCGATACGCGCTGGCGATAACCGCCATGGTGGATAAAAAGTATGATGAGGCGGAGGTAGAGGCCGTTCGTCTGGTTACTGAGCATCCCGATTGGTCTCGTGGCTATCTTGTTTTAAGCCGCATTTATCTTGCAGATGAAAACAAAGAAAAAGCCCGAGCCACGCTGGCTGATGCAGTCGCCAGGTTCCCCGCCGAACCCCTTCTTATTTCCGCTTATGCCCGTCTATTGATTGAGTACAAAGAGTTACCCTTGGCCTACGAGCAGTTTCTTCTGCTCGAGAAGGTGGAAAAGGAGGCGGGTAACGCCAGCTACTGGCTAGGGCTGGTTGCCCTTGAGATGGGTAAAAAAGATGAGGCTCGGGTGCACTTTATGCAGTTAATGAGTCTGGGTAAACGGCAGGATACAGCGGCCTACTATCTGGGACGAATTGAAGAGGATAAATCCAACTCAGAGAGCGCCATCAAATGGTATCAGCGCGTCGAGGGTGGTGAGTACAGTGAAGAGGCTGAAGCGCGCGTGGTCAGGCTTATGGCGGCGAATGGGGATATCGTCGAGGCCCAGGACTGGCTGCAGCGGATGCGTATCCAAAACTCATCTGAGGTGGTCCGCTACTATCTGATTGAAGCCGAGTTATTGCGTGAGCATGGCACGGCCGAACAGGTGATGGCGCTGTTTGATACCGCGCTGGGTGCCCTGCCGGAAAACAATCAACTGCTCTATGCCCGTGGGTTGTATGCGGCGTCGCTTAATCGTGTGGATATCCTGGAGCGGGATATGCTAAAAGTCATTGCCAATGACCCCAAGCATGCGGATGCGCTTAATGCCCTGGGTTATACGCTGGCCGATCAGACGGAGCGTCACCAGGAGGCGCTGGAATATGTGCAGCGGGCACTGGCCTTGAAGCCAGACTCTGCTCCTATCCTGGATAGCATGGGCTGGGTGCTCTACCGCTTGGGGCGCCACCAGGAGGCGATTGACTACCTCAATCAGGCCTACGCCAAGTTGCCTGACCCGGAAATCGCAGCCCATTTGGGTGAAGTGCTCTGGGTTACCGGTGACCGGCAGCAGGCTGAGAAGATCTGGCAGGAGATATTGAAGCAGACGCCTGACAGCAAACATGTTTTGGATGTCATGCAGCGACTCAAGATTTAGTCAGCCCAGGCACGGCTATCCTATTCAACCAACTCTCGACCCTATATATAACCTCTCAGCTATGGATTATCCCGATACTGATTATTGGCCTGCACCTGCCAAGCTTAACTTGATGCTAAGAGTGGTAGGGCGCAGAAGTGATGGTTATCACCTGCTCCAGACTGTTTTTCGCTTTATCGACTTTAGTGATCAGCTTCGATTCGAACTAAGGGGTGATGGCCAGATATGCCGGAAGGCGGGTAATCAGCAGGTGCCTGAATCAGAAGACCTGATTGTAAGGGCGGCCCGCTTGCTCCAGCGCGTAACGGGTGTATCACAGGGTGTGGATATTTCCATTGAAAAGAAGATTCCTGCCGGCGGAGGATTGGGGGGTGGGAGTTCTGATGCCGCCACCGTATTGATGGTGCTCAATAGGCTGTGGGATGTTGATCTGCCTCTTGATCAGCTTGCCGGGATCGGGTTGGAGTTGGGCGCTGATGTACCGGTGTTTTTAAAGGGACATAGCGCCTGGGCTGAGGGTGTAGGCGAGCAGTTGACAGCGATTCAGTTGCCAGAAGCCTGGTATCTGGTGCTGATTCCTGGCTGTCATGTAACAACAGCCGATGTTTTTCGCGATCCGGAATTGACACGGAACGCTCCGCGAACGACAATACGCGACTTTCTTGCGGGGGGACAGGTAAATGACTGTCTGCCCGTGGTGCTCAAGCACTATCCGGAGGTGGCTGACGCCTTCAGCTGGCTTTCGAAATTCGCTAAAGCACGGCTAACGGGTACCGGTAGCTGTATTTTTGCCGAGTTTGATAGTGAAACGGCTGCGTACGAAGTCTTGAGCGAGATGCCAGATAGGTTTAAGGGCTTTGTTGCGAAGGGGATAGATCACTCACCTCTTATGCAGCGGCTGGCATCGTAATACAGAATATTGGGGCGTCGCCAAGCGGCTAGGCACCTGGTTTTGATCCAGGCATACGTAGGTTCGAATCCTACCGCCCCAGCCATTATTGGACAGGCCTACGCATGGCCTATGCCAGGGCGGAAGGGTGAGAATCTGTAGGTTCGAGCGACGAGCGAGAGCGAGTCCAACAGCGGCTTTGCCGCTGGCCCCGAAGGGGCGAAGGGCGTAGCTCGGAGTCATCCTACCGCCCCAGCCATTTTTAGACGGGCCTACGCATGGCCTTGCTAGGGCGGATAGGTGAGAACCTGTAGGTTCGAGTGACTCCACTGCAGCGATCAGGTCGCTGTGTTTTTCAAAAGTTTCAGATTTATTTGATGTGGGCGACAGAGCCTGTCGATCCGGATAAGTGCCTGGGAATGAGTGAATGGATGCTATGGTCACACTGAGTTGACCGTAGCTCGTCAGGTAGCATCCCGGTCTCCATAGATATTGAGGTAGAGAGGGCTTGCAATGCCACATAGCAGCGTGATGTTGTTTTCGGGAAATTCCAATCCCGGACTTGTAAGCGAGATATCCTCCCGGCTCAATGTGCGTATGGGCAGGGCTGTGGTTGGACGATTCAGTGATGGCGAAGCCATGGCTGAGATCCAGGAGAGTGTGCGTGGACGCGATGTTTACGTGATTCAGAGCACCTCTCAGCCGACCAATGATAATTTGATGGAGTTGCTGGTTCTGATCGATGCCTTACGTTGGGCGTCAGCGGAGCGCATTACCGCCGTCATCCCCTATTTCGGTTACGCCCGCCAGGATCGTCGTCCGCGCTCGGCGCGAGTACCAATTACAGCCCGGCTGGTTGCTAAACAGCTTGCGGCCGCAGGGGCTGATCGCGTGGTGACCGTTGATCTGCATGCCGATCAAATTCAGGGGTTCTTTGATATCCCGGTCGATAATATTTACGCATTACCTGTGCTGCTGGGTGATGTATGGCGTCAGAAGTATCCCAATCTGATGGTCGTCTCTCCCGATGTCGGGGGTGTGGTGCGCGCAAGAGCACTCGCCAAGCAACTGGATGATGCTGATCTGGCCATTATCGATAAGCGGCGCCCCAAGGCCAATGATGCTCAGGTCATGAATATTATTGGTGATGTGGCAGGGCGTACCTGTGTGCTGATCGATGACATGGTCGATACAGCGGGCACGTTGTGTAAGGCTGCTTATGCCCTGAAGGAGCGTGGAGCCAAGCAGGTGATTGCGTACTGTACGCATCCGGTTCTTTCCGGGCCGGCAATCAGCAATATTGAGAATTCCGTGCTTGATCAATTGGTTGTGTCAAATACCATCCAGTTGCACGAAGAGGCACAGCAGTGCAGCCGCATTCGGCAGATATGCATAGCAGAGTTATTGGCAGAGACCATGCGCAGAATTGCGCTGGATGAGTCGGTTACGTCGCTCTTTATGGAGTGACTATTACTTCATCACCCTTCTGGTCGCGGAGTGGTGGTGATT
>JAPHUG010000306.1 GCA_026197195.1 Sedimenticola sp. | reverse complement strand
GCTCAGGTGTATGGTGATACCGAACAGGCCGAGTACCTTAATGTCTCCCTGGGTTTGATGGTAGTTGGCCAGATCATCGATCCTGGGAGAAAGAAAGATGCCGCTGGGGATGTGTTGGGGGCGGTATTTAGGAAGAATGGCAGCAATTTAGACTCGCCTAAACTGACAATTCGTGATCATTATAATCACCATTTGGAGATGACGAATGATCTGAAGATACAGCTAGAAGGGCAAGGCTTCCGGGTTTCAGATCGAGAGATATCATTTGGAAATGCTTGTGGCAGTGGGAGGTGTCGACCGGATATCGTATATGAAACACCTGATGGTAAACTGGGTATCGTAGAAGTCAAAACAGGTAACGCAGATCTAACTATTCGCCAAAGCGAGATTTACCCCCAGATTAAAGATGGTAGCTCTATCCCTAGAGGAAAAGTTGCTGCGGAGTTTGGTTTGATGCCTGGAATTCCTCTTAGAGATCAGGGTTACCCAGATGGGATTCCAATTGAGATAAGAACGTTTCCTGGAGCTACGCGATGAATACAAAAGAGTTAACACAAGCACTAGAAACATTGGGTTGGCTATCTTATGTCGACGATGTTGGTGATAGATATGCCCAATTTAAGATGGCAGATCGAATCGTCCAGATAGTTTACGGCATAAGAGACATGAAAGATTCACAGCAACTTGAAGTTATTCGCTCTTTGTCAACTACTCCTTTCTCTAAAGCATGTTTGGAAATATGCGGTAATGGACAAACCTACACCCCGCTCATAAGGGCTATGAAAGGTGTGCGTGTTCGTGAGGCAGTGATTCTAGAAGAGCATGTTTGTCGAGTGTCTGAGGAAACTATTATATGGGCGGAGGAGCAGGATTTGTTAGCTGGATTGCGAGCATGTGCAGCTCTTTCCACTGATGCGCCAGGTGCAAGACCTATTTGGCATTTGGCTGCATTAGTCTTGTCAGGTGACGCGGATAAATTGAAGTATTATCAAGCTAGTTTTGAGGCTGGAGATCGGTTAGGGTTTGTAACCTATATCACCAAGGATTATATTGATCGCGCTGTTTCTCTTTTAGGGCGTCTCTAAGCAAAACCCGGGTCCAAAAAACCGGAAGTGAAAACCCGGGTCAGATCACGGTTTTCCCTAATGTACCGCCTTATTTGTTGAGCCTGATAAGGGCATCTTGCCGATAGCGTGTTTCCACAAGGAGGAGGAAGATGCCACGTAAGCTTCAGCTGAGGTTTGTGTGGACGGGTGTACCTCAGCCTATTGTTCATAGTGTCGCTCAGTAAAAGTTTCCGTTAAACTGAGAAAGGTTCATAGTGAATCCCCCCAAGGGAGGCCACAGTAATTGAATCAGAATTTTTCACGGTTTGCTCACTAAAGACCCAGCCCTCTATTCATTATGTTGTTCTCGCTTTGGCCTACCCTTTCCGTCAGTCATTATAGAATAAAGCCTCTATTCCTTGTCGCGTTGTTGCTATTGGTTTTCTCTGTGTCTGCAAGTGCGGGCATTTTTAGTTTCCTTGCCAAGGCTGGAAAACTGGGAAAAGCACCGGATATTGATCTCCCCACTACCAAGCTGGAACTGCCAGACAATTTCAAAGACTATTCCGTAGTCAGCATCAGCCAAGATGCGGGTGGTAACTGGTTGGTCAAGCAACCGGACGGTACCTTTGTTCGTCTGGATACAGTTGGGAGCAACCCAGTTGATGGAGATAAGGTGGTGCTGACGCTAAAGGCTGATGATCTACCCCATAGTTTGGATCAGTTTGATTCCCTACCGGCTGATAGGCCGATCTTTATCAGGGGGAAGAAGGGCTACTTGTTTGAGCTGCAACGCGAGCCTTCCCCTGCACTGGTTTATAAAAATGTCAGGCTGCCAGTAGCAAGCAGTGATGAGATTCATGAGGCGCTTTGGCTTTTGCAACGTCCCTCTGCTGTGAAGGGTGTTCGGTTTGTTCAGCTTAGCGAGCGGGCTGACAAAGTCCTGCCGGAAAAAGTCTATGGCTCAAGGTTGGCTGTTGAATCAGTAGGGCAGAGTGGCTTGCTTGCTTCAATGCGTTCAATGAAAAGACAAACACTGGTGCTATCTGGCCGTATAGAAGAGGGGCAACTATTCGGAGGTGGAAAAGGGTCCGGGGGTATTTTGCTGGGTGACTTGAGGCGGTCTGCTGCCGATAACGATATCAAACTGCTGATACTCGAATCAGATCACCCGGCGGCAGTGCTGAAAAAGAGTGCCCGGTCTATGGATCACGCGTTGAAAAACAGTAGCGCACTCTACGACAATATCGGTGATCTCTTCAGCCGATTAAGTGATTCAAAAAACAATCAGCCGCTTGATCTGCAGGTCAGTCCTAGTGGTCAAAATCAGATGGCCATTCAATGGCAGCCGCAGAAAGCAGATAGGCGTATCGAAGGCGGGGAGGACGGATTAGTGCTCTTTGATCACCTCCATGTTCATGTGCTGCTTCATTCAGTGCGTCTGTATACCCCTGATGAAGCCAGAGGGCGGGAGTTGGATAGCCGCATTATTCCAGGTCTCCCAACATG
>JAPHUG010000336.1 GCA_026197195.1 Sedimenticola sp. | reverse complement strand
GACCAAAAATAAAGGCGCATTTTTCCGGTAGTTCCGCATCGTAAAGTGATTCGCCCTGATCCGCTTCCAGGGTGAACAGGCTGTAACCACGTGCTGTCAGGTCGGCATGGCTCTGGTCAAAGGTGTCAAGAAAACGCGCAGGCACTTTTCGGAAAGAGCCTTTGCCAGGGGCTGGGTCAAATAGGCCAATATCGACCAGATGCACCTCCTGTGCCCCAAAGGCCTCTGCACTTCGAAATATCTTGGGCACATTAAAACCAGCTTTCAGATGGTCCATGACAATAACAAACGAGTGGGGGCCTGGCTTGGCCAGCAGATTCCGTTGCCGCTGCTTTTTATAACGCAATACGGCCTGATTTCGGGAGGCCTTTTTCGATTCTCTTAATGGCATAACGGTATTGGGTGCGGAAATGAAGCCGGAATCATGCCATGATAATAGCGCTTTGTCCCACGTTGACGGGACTCAGGTTGTTGGCCGTGTACTTGTGCGTGGTTGCAATCGTATACAGAGAGCAGCATTGGGTGCTGTTCGGTATTTATTAATATGCAAATCACATAGGAGACACAGTTATGTCATCACCTCAACTTGGTCAGACCGTCAAGGTTCATTACACGGGCACCCTGGAAGATGGAACCCAATTCGATTCTTCAGCCGGACGTGAACCACTGGAATTCACGCTGGGTCAGGGCCAGGTTATCCCTGGCTTTGAAAAGGCGTTGGAAGAGATGACTGTCGGTGAGACCAAAACGGTCAATATACCTGCTGATGAGGCCTACGGGGCGCATCAGCCTGAGCTGGTACAGAAAGTAGAGCGTGAGCAGATCCCTGCGGAGATTGAATTGGCGATCGGTGCGCAGTTACAGGCGCAGGGTCCTGACGGCCAGGTTTTTCGTCTGGTGGTAATCGAGCTGGATGAGGCTACAGCCACTTTGGATGGCAATCACCCACTGGCGGGGAAGGCCTTGACCTTTGAGCTGGAGCTGGTGGAGATCGCTGCCTGATTTATGGTTTTTCCAGATTATCATGGGGGCAGTATAGCCAATCTCATGTCCTCCATTGCCTTGGCAATGGGGGGCTGGGAGACCGGCTACGCCCCACACTCATCGCTTGATGGAACCCGATTGGGCAAGGCACGCAATGTAGTGCTGCTGGTAGTCGATGGGCTGGGCTATCAGCATCTCAAATCCCATGCCCCGGACACGGTGCTGTTCCAACACACCCTGGGTTCAATGACGTCGGTCTGCCCCTCCACCACAGCGACCGCCATACCGACTTTTTTGAGTGGCCTGCCGCCGCAGCAACACGGCCTGACGGGCTGGTTTACCTACTTTTCCGAAGTGGGATCAGTGCTGACTATTTTGCCCTATACCACCCGTCTTGGGCGGATGCCGATAGATGAGCGGGTGCTACACCCCCGGCAACTGAGTGGCGTTGAGCCCTTCTATGATCGACTGTCGGTGGAGAGTCATTTGGTTATTCCCGACTGGATAGCCGGCTCGACATTCAATCGGGCGTTCACCGGGCGGGGACGACTCCGTCCCTATCGCGGTGGCATGCAGGGCATGTTTAAAGGGATTCAGGGTGCGGTGAATTCAGGACGTGGGCGGAATTTTATCTATGCCTACTGGCCTGAATTTGACAGCCTGTCCCATGAGCATGGGGTGGCCAGCCCCGAGGTGGCCGCGCACCTGCGAGCATTGGATCAGGGATTTAGCGACATGACTGCCCGAATCAAGGGTACCGATACGGTGGTGCTGGTAACGGCTGATCATGGCTTTGTCGATACCACACCCGCACAGACGATTCGATTATCAGACCACCCTGCATTAGCCGATACATTGATGATGCCTCTCTGTGGGGAACCCCGTTTGGCATTCTGTTATGTTCACCCTGATCGACGAACGGCCTTTGAGTCCTACATCAATAATGAGCTGTCTGAAGTGACCACCTTATTCAGCAGTGAGCAGCTGCTTGCCGATGGCGTGTTTGGACTGGGTGAGCCCCACCCCCGGTTGCGGGATCGGATTGGCCACTATGCCCTGGTCATGAAGGATAATTATATTATGACAAGCGAGTTGCCCGGGGAGCGTCCGTTGAGTCATATCGGCGTTCACGGCGGTCTTTCTCCACAGGAGATGTACGTTCCTTTAATCTGTATGGACCTAAACGGATGATAGTTGACCTCTCTGAGTTGAGTACCAGTGACACCTATTTCGCCATGACTCAGGCGATTATTCCCAGGCCCATTGCCTGGGTGTTAACGGAGAATCCAGGAGGCGATTACAACCTGGCTCCATTCTCTTATTTCAATGCGGTATGCAGTGATCCTCCACTGATCATGCTTTCGCTGGGAAAAAAGCCTGATGGCTCGGCAAAGGATACTCGGGTCAATATAGAGGCCCGCTCATCGTTTGTCGTTCATCTGCCCTATGTTGAGCAGATCAATCGGGTCAATGAGAGTTCAGCCACCCTGCCTGCCGGGGTGTCAGAGGTGACTGAGCTGGGTCTTGAACTGGCCGAGTTCCCCGGCTCAAAACTTCCCCGGCTGGCGGATTGCCGCCTGGCGATGGCCTGCGAATTATACGAAATCAAGGAGCTGGGTCCGGTGCCTCAGGCACTGATCTTTGGTCGCCTGACCCATCTCTATATGGATGATGGCGTGGCCGAAACGGATGCCAGGGGCCGACTGAAAATCCATGCTGACAGGCTGAATCCTCTGGGGCGCCTTGGCGCAAGAGAGTATTTTGCCGGCGGTGATGTGATCACCTTGGCCAGGCCGGATTAATCTGAAGATTTAACCTTTCGTGTCGATACATAGGTCATAAGCTGGCATGAGGGATGCCTCAGCCGGCTATCTATTCCAGGATATTTATGATGAAGGATCTGCAGGCGCTGAGAGAAAAGCTCTCCAGTCTTGATGTGGAGCTGTTGGAGATGGTGGCGCGCCGCCAGGCTATTGTAGCCGAGATAGGCCGGGTTAAATCCTCTGCCGGTCGCGGCACGCGGGATTATGCCCGGGAAAAAGATGTACTGAATCTTGCCCGGGAAACCGCCCGACGGGTCGGTGTGGATGAGGATATCGGAGAGGAGATGTTTCGTCTGCTGATCCGTGCCTCACTTGCGGCCCAGGAGCTGGATAAAGTCACCTCCGAGCGTACCGGTAGTGGCAAGCGGGCGCTGGTGGTCGGTGGTGCCGGTCAGATGGGGCAGTGGTTTGTCCGTTTTCTGGATGCCCAGGGCTATGGTGTTGAGATCTGCGATCCACAGCCGGCCCTCTCCGGGCACAGGCACTTTACCGCGTTGGCTGAATCAGATCTTAGCCATGATCTGATTGTGGTCGCGACACCGATAAAGGAGACGGTGTTACTGCTGAATGAACTCTGTGACAGGAAGCCGGGCGGGATTATCTTCGACATCAGTTCGCTCAAGGGTCCGCTGGCGGAGCCTTTACAGCGACTGGTGGCCGCAGGCTGTCGTGTAACCTCTATTCACCCCATGTTTGGGCCGGATACGGAACTGCTGTCGGGTCGTAACGTGGTTTTTGTTGATTTGGGGGTGTCCGAGGCGACGGCCACGGCGCGCGAGCTGTTTAATTCCACCATGGCTGACCAAGTCAGCATGTCATTGGATGGTCATGATCATGCGATGGCCTATGTGCTGGGGCTTTCCCATGCGGTAAATATTGCCTTCTTCAATGCGCTTTCCCAGAGTGGTGAGCAGGCTGAAGGCCTGGCCAAGCTCTCCAGCAGCACGTTTGATGCCCAGATGGATGTGGCCAGCCGGGTGGCGGAAGAGAATCCCTATCTCTACTTTGAAATTCAATCCCTGAATACCCACAGTCCACGAGCGCTGGTGACGTTACTGAATGCGGTGACCCAGGTTGCAGGGCGAGTGCTGGATGGCGATGAGCAGGGATTTGTTGAATTAATGGCACAAGGAAAGGCTTTTCTGGCCAGGAGGCCAGAGGACCGACCCTGACCTCATATCAGGAGACGACTGTGAAGCTAAAGAATGTCCTGCTGGTTCCCGTCGTTATTGGGCTGGTTGCCTATGGCGGTATAAAGGGCTACCTCTACTACCAGGTCAAACAGGGTTTGGACCGTATGGCGGCCCTGTCGGCGCCGTTTGTCACACTGAAATACGGTGGGATTGATACCAGCCTCAGAGGTGTCATCTCGGTTGCAGATATTAAGTTGACGCCGGTGGGTGCGCCGGTTGGTATCGATATTGATCGCGCAGAGCTTAAAGGTCGGGGGGTTGAGTTTCTCCTCGATGTGGCCGGTGGTTTCAAGATGGAGCAGCCGCCTGAACGACTCCATCTCCTAATGAAGCGTATCCGTATTCCACTGGGTAGTGATTTTGCCGAGTCCTTTGGCTTTACAGCTTCCGGCCAATCGCCTGAGATGTGCAGTCTGGGTGGAATACTCGCCCAAACAGGTATTGAACAACTGGGTTTCCAGCAACTGATTGCTGATGCAGGCCTGCGTTATGAGTATGATCAGCGGGCTGGCGAGGTCAACCTGTTTACCGATTATGCCCTTGCAGGATTGGCTTCTGTGCGCCTGGAGATGGGAGTAACGGGGGTTTCCCAGCCCGGTGCCCTGATGGTGGGTGCCGTTCCCCAGCTTGGGCGAATGATTATTCGGTATCAAATGGATCAGGGTTACACGCAACGGGTGGTTGATACCTGTGCGGCTCAGGCAGGTCTAGATCGGTCGGCTTTCATCGATACGTTATTTATTGATAAGGGTGACCATTACCTGAAAAACCTGGGCTTTGTTCCGGGGCAGGGTATTCGCTTTGTCCTGCGTCATCTGATCACGCAGCCCGGTGAGCTGGTTATCTCCCTATCGCCTGATGGCCCGATAAACCCCGCGGTATTAAACGCCTACAAGCCACAGGATCTGGTGCGTGTGCTGGGTGTTCAGGTCAGCATTAATGATCAGCCTATCAGCGACCTCAGCTTTACCCTGCCTGAGGGTTCACGGGAGCTGGCCAGTTTGCTCGGCGCGCCATCGCAGGGTGATACGGCCCCGATAACAGGCCAAACCAAACGAGAGCCCGCCCCAAAACGTGTAAGCGTTCGCTATATCACAACCCCGTTGGATGATTTACCGCGCTATCTGGGTCGGGATGTGCGAATCTTGCTGAATGACCGTGATACCCCGCAGCAAGGGGTGTTGATAGCAATGAAAAATAATCAGCTGGATGTCGAGCAGCGTCTGCATGGTGGTCGAATGACCGTCTACATACCGGTTCAAAAAATAAAGCGGGTAGAGGTATTAAGACGTGAGGTTGTCAACAGCCCGGAGTAAAAACCCCACGTGTTGTCGGTTGGGTTTTATACCGACTCTCGCTATGCTGATACAGTGATACATGAGACGGACCTCGATCACATTCACACCGTAGTAAGGATGCACTATGTTGAGTACAGGTGAGCGGACTGCCATAAAACACGATCTGTTTCGATGGTCGTATCTAGGCCTGTGTCTCCTTCTAACCCTTCTTCTCTCCAGCTTCTCCGGCGGAGCTCTTACGGCTACGCATGGCGCGGAGACCTTCTCTCCCGATGAGCAGGCCTTTATTCAGGCTTATCCCGTGTTGCGTGTTCATAATGAGACGGATTGGCCGCCGTTCAATTTTTATGAAAATGGACGCCCGGCAGGCTATTCCATTGATTACATGAACCTGTTGGCAGAGAAGACCGGTTTTCGGGTTGAGTATGTAACCGGGCCAAGCTGGTCTGAGTTTATGCAGATGATTCGTGCCAAGGATATTGATGTGATGTTGAATATCGTCAATACCGAGGCACGGCGAGAGTTCCTCGCCTTTACCGATGCCTACCTGGTAGCGGCGGCCAGTATCTTCACCCGTAAAGGGGGCGTCGCAGTAGAGGGTTTGGATGATCTGCGGGGCAAGACGGTCGTTATCCCAAAAGGCTTTTTCTGGCAGGAGCTGCTGGAACGGCATTATCCGGATATCAAGCTTCTGCTGGTCAAAGACAGCCTCGAGTGTCTGGAGGCGGTGGCGTTTGGCCGCGCCGATGCAACGGTAGGTATGGTTGGGGTGCTGGATTATCTGCTACAGAAAAACTTTATTCCCAATCTGGTTCTGGCAGCGCAGGTGAGAGATGAGCGTTTCTCCAGTGTGATGAATCTGGCTGTAAACAAGGATAACCTGGTCCTGAGGGATATTCTGCAAAAAGGGATGACACTGATAACAGAGGAGGAGTTGATTGCCATCCAGCGACGCTGGGGTGAAAGGAAGTCAGGTTCCAGTTTGCAGCTGACTGGCGATGAGCGTCAGTTTTTGAAAACACACCCTGTTATTCATGCCCATGTTGAGATGGATTACAGCCCCTTCCTCTACTCAAAAGAGGGTCGGGCGACGGGTTACGCGGTTGATTATACCAACCTGCTGGCAGAGAAGATGGGAGTGGATATTCACT
>JAPHUG010000037.1 GCA_026197195.1 Sedimenticola sp. | reverse complement strand
TTATAACGGGGCTCGGCCACCCAGCCACGAAGACCAAATGACCCCCTTTGCTCATCAATTTTCAACGCATGCTCGACAAACTCGGGGCCGATCACCGCTACCAGCCTGGCAAGCATTTCCTCATCGCTACTGACCGGCGGGAACTGGCGAACAGTCCGGTTGTTATGCAGCAGTTGAAAGCCAACATCCGCACGTGCCAATGCAAAACGCTTCAGCAACTCGTCTACATGCGAGAACTCGGTACGGTCGGTACGCATAAATTTTCGACGCGCCGGGGTGTTATAGAAAAGGTCTCGTACCTCGATGGTTGTACCCTGAGGGTGCGCATCCGGTACCGGGGGCGAAATCTGATCCCCGCCATCTCCGGTAATTGACCAACCGGCCGTTTCGCCCTCAGCACGGGTAGCTATCGAGAGCCGGGAAACCGATGAGATACTCGGCAGCGCCTCGCCCCTAAACCCCATACTGCTGACCCGCTCCAGCTCTTCCAGGCTGGAGATTTTGCTGGTGGCATGGCGTGACAGCGCAAGCGCCAGGTCATCAGGATGGATACCGACACCATTATCTCGTACCCGGATCAGTTTGCCGCCACCCTGCTCTATATCGACCTCTATTCGGGTGGCACCCGCATCCAGGCTGTTCTCGACCAGCTCTTTGATTACCGATGCCGGGCGCTCGACCACCTCGCCAGCTGCGATCTGGTTTATTAATTGAGGAGGGAGTGCTTGTATTCGCATGCCAGATCATACCTTTCAATCGAGTTCCGAATAGGCGTCGGACCACAAAAGATTAATGAGTTCGATGGTTTTCGAAGAAAGGTGGGATTATACCCAGTATTCAGAATGCGTGTTGCGTTGAAGTCAGGATCTGGATCAGGTGCCTGGGATGACCAATACCTGCCCAATCCGAATCATGTCACCTGAAATGCCGTTGGCCGACTTCAGGCTTGCCAGACTGATATCGTAGTGATCGGCAATTCCACCGAGGGTGTCACCCCTGGAAATTGTATGTTTGCGCGCCTTGAGACTTGCCATCAAGGTACCCGGCGGTGGGCTGTTGCGGAAATAGCCGCGTAATCCTTCGAGTATGGCGCGAGCCACCCGTTCCTGATGCTTCGGATTTAACAACTTTCGCTCTTCCTCGGGGTTGGAGATAAAGGCTGTCTCAACCAGAATAGAGGGAACATCGGGCGATTTGAGTACTGCAAAACCCGCCTGCTGAACAGTCCGCTTATGGGTTCGCCCGACTGTTTTTAGTTGGCCCAGCACCTTTCTGGCCACATCATGACTGGCCTGCCGTGTACCGGTCTGTGAGAGATCCAGCAGCACTGAGGCCAGCACATCGTCCTTGTCTTCCAGCTTAACCCCACCGATTAAATCGGCACTGTTTTCACTTTCGGCCAACCAACGCGCCGCTTCACTGGAAGCACCACGATTTGACAAAGTGTAAACCGAAGAGCCTCTGGCTCGTGGGTCCCGAAATGAATCGGCATGAATAGAGACAAACAGATCGGCGCGGTGGGAACGGGCCAGATCCATTCGCTTGCGCAAGCCCAGATAATAATCCCCGTCCCGTATCATAACCGCTTTCATGCCACGCTCTTTCTCAATCATAGTGGACAGTTTGCGGGCAATCGAGAGCACAACATGCTTCTCATAGGTACCACGTCGACCCTTGGCACCCGGATCTTCTCCACCATGTCCGGCATCAATCGCGATGACGACGTCACGTAACCCGGATTGGGCAGCCTGCTGGGTTGTTTTCGGCGTTTTTGCAACGACACTTTTAGCCGTATCACCATAGAGATCAACCACCAAACGATGCCCATACTGGCTGTTTGGCTTTAAGACAAAACTCTTTGGGTTGGTGTGCGAACCAAGATCCAGTACAACACGGAGACTACCGTCTTTACGCTGAGCACTTCGCAGCTGTTTAATCAGTGGACTGCTCTCTGCACTGGGGATTTTACCGGCCAGTTTGGCATTTTGAATATCGATAACCAGCCGATCAGGTTGCTTCAGCGTGAAGATATTGTGGTTAACCGGATTACTGGTATCAAAAACCAGGCGAGTATGATCGGGGGCCGCCCAGATACGAAGATTATCAACCACAACCTGCCCCGCAAACAGCTGGCAGCTGAGCAATAGCAAAAGTATGGACGCAATCTTTCTCATTTTTTCATGCCATTTAGTACAAAAAGGGCCGCTTTATGCCTATAAAAGATAGCATGTGATTTTAATAATTTCCAGTAATTTCGGAGGGATAGCGACCTATCCTAGATTTAACTCTGAAGACTTGGCCCTAACTCAGTACTCAGCGCCTCCAGTACCCCTTTACCACGGGCCGTTTGGGCCACCAATCGCACCTCACGGCCATTCGTCTGGTAGTTAATAGTGACCAGAACATCCGGTACGGGCAGGGCATCCCCACCCTGTTCCGGCCACTCAACCAGCAGTACTGCCTCTCCCGAGAGCAGATCTCTAAGGCCCAGATACTCCAACTCATCCGGATCTGCCAGTCTGTAAAGATCCAGGTGATAACAGTGTCTTCCCTCGACTTCATAGGGTTCAATCAGTGTATAGGTTGGGCTTTTGACCGCCCCGCTGTGCCCCCAACCACGAAGAAAGCCCCGCGCCAGCGTGGTCTTACCGGCCCCCAGATCACCTTTAAGAAAAATCAGGCAATTTGTCGAGCAGGCTTCAGCCAAGGCTCTGCCAATAGCTTCCTGGGCCTGCTCACTATCGGGATGCAATACCATCATCAACGGCACTCCGGATTCATCAATCTTCGCAAACAGGGCAACAGGTCCGTGGCCAGCATGCCTTTCTCCCCTTCGGCTGAGGCCAGGTCGCCTGCCTCACCGTGCAGACAGGCACCCATACCCGCGGCCCTCTGAAGGGTCTCCCCCTGAACAATTAGCGACCCAATCACACCCGAAAGAATGTCACCCATGCCGCCTACTGCCATACCTGGATTACCCTCATCACAAAGTCCCACAAACTCATCTTCATGACCAAAAACCAATGTTCCAGCACCCTTTAACAACACCACACCACCATAACGTCGATGCAACTCCGCCACAGAACTAAACCGGTCTTCCTGAACTGCGGTAACCGAACAACCAAGCAGTCTTGCCGCTTCGCCCGGATGGGGGGTCAGCACCCAGTTATCCATCGCCTCAGGCTCCATAGACAGCAGATTAAGTGCATCAGCATCCATCACAACCGGCAGCGATGACTCCATCACCCTACCCAGCATCGACGCGCCCCATGCGGCTTGTCCCAAACCAGGACCAATCACCACGGCATCCGCACGTTCCAACAGGGGGGATAAGGCCTCTGCCGTTTCCACCCCGTGGCACATCAACTCTGGATGAGTGCTGGCAATAAGCGCAGCATGTACCGGTCGTGTGGCTATTGTAACAAGGCCCGCACCGGTTCGTGCCGCCGCCTGCCCCGCCATACTGATGGCGCCCAGCAAGCCCTGATCACCCCCTATCAGCAGAAGATGACCCGACTCTCCTTTATGTTGGGTACGTGACCGGGGTTTGAGCTGCTTGGCGTAATCACGCCATTGCCATCTGTGGCAAGTACTGGGGACGGTATCGTATATCGCCTCGGGAATATCCAGGTTGTCGAAAACAAGCTCCCCACACGTGACTGGCCCGGCTCCGGTGAACATGCCACGCTTAAGCCCAATAAAACTGATCGTTGCATCAGCCGCTACTGCACACCCCATTATTTTTCCGCTATCCGAATTAAGACCTGAGGGTATATCCAGCGAAAAAACGGCGGCTTTGTGACGATTAATCGCAGTCAGGGCTTCAGCCCAAACACCGGTGACATCCCGCTCAAGTCCGGTTCCCAGTACCGCATCGACAATCAGGTCGGCCATCTCACTGAGTTGGTTATAGGGCATACACTGGCCACCAACTGCGCTATAGCGGTCCGCATGAGTCTTTGCATCACCCGTGATCTTTGTAGGGTCACCCAACTGATGCACCTGTACATCCAACCCTGCTTCAATGGCTAATCGGGCAACGACAAAGCCATCACCGCCATTATTACCTGTACCACAGAGAACCAGAATTTTTTGCGCCTTCGGCCAACAGGTACGCATATACTTGAACGCAGCCGTTCCGGCACGTTCCATCAAGACGGAACCGGGAATATGAAAAGCTTCAATAGCGGTCTTATCCAGCTGCCTAACCTGCTCGGCCAAATAAAGAGCAGAAGGAAGAGCCGAACGTTCAGTTATCAGCATTTTAAATTGGGTCCCGTATCATTCCTGGTAATTGTAGGGTCATTTGACCGGTCTTGTCCCACTCATACCGTGCTATTCTAGCGTGGTTTAAGCTAATATCGCTGCCCATCATGAATGCCAATTCTGCCACAGATTATCAAGCGCTGGCCCATCAGATAAGGGAATGGGGAACGGAATTGGGTTTTCAGCAAGTCGGTATAGCAGACACAGACCTGACACTCGCTGAGCAACACCTGCATGAGTGGTTGGACCAGGGCATGCATGGCACCATGAACTACATGTCTCAACATGGTTATAAAAGATCCCGCCCTGAAGAGTTGGTACCTGGCACCCTGCGTATCATTTCTGTTCGCATGGACTATCTACCAGCGGATGATCTGGCCGATGAGGTACTCAACAACCCGGAGTTGGCCTTTATCTCCCGCTATGCACTGGGGCGTGATTATCACAAACTGATGCGTAACCGACTGCAGAAACTGGCCAAGCGGATTGAACAAGCGGTAGGCGAATTTGGTTATCGGGCGTTTGTCGATTCCGCGCCTGTGCTTGAACGCGCCCTGGCAGAAAAGGCCGGCCTGGGCTGGACCGGAAAGCACAGCAATATCGTCAACCGCAAGGCAGGTTCCTGGTTTTTTCTCGGTGAACTCTATACCACGCTGCCTTTACCCACTGACCAGGCCGAATCCGACCATTGCGGTCGCTGTACGGACTGTATTGACATCTGTCCAACACAAGCCATCATAGCCCCCTACAAGGTGGACGCCCGGCGCTGCATCTCCTATCTGACGATTGAACTTGATGGCTCCATACCAGAGCCCTTGCGCCCTCTGATGGGAAACCGTATTTTCGGCTGTGACGACTGCCTGATGGTCTGCCCCTGGAATCGCTTTGCAACTGCAGCAGATGGGGATGAATTTCTGCCCCGTCATGGTCTGGACACGGCCCGCCTCTGTGACCTGTTCAGCTGGGACGAGAGCACCTTCCTGAAACGGTTTGAGGGTTCACCTATACGTCGCATGGGGCACGAGCGTTGGCTGCGCAATATCGCCGTTGCTTTAGGCAACGCCCCCACCTCCGCCAACACCATCAAGGCGCTGCAACGTCATCAACAGCACGCCTCTGAGATGGTTCGGGAACATGTAAATTGGGCGCTCACTCAACACACCGCCTAACAGACCGGCGACTAATTCCCCCACTTGTTTACTGTGAATTATGGTCTACTATTAAGTCTATAAACACAGCCATCATCGATTAATGGAGGTCGGGTTCTGTAAAAATGGAAATCAGCTTTAGCACAACCACCTACTCCCCACTGCCTCAATCAACGGGCTCTTCCACCCAAGAAGACCCTCAGAGTGAACGTGAAAGACCCGCGATTACTGCCACTGAAAAAAAAGAGGCGCTCAAAGAGAGCAACAGCAAGGAGTCCCGTGAACTCAGGTCGCTGCAGGCCAGAGACCGAGAAGTGCGCGCCCATGAACAGGCGCATCTATCCGTGGCGGGACGTTATGCAACCAGCGGGGTGAATCTTGAATATCAGCGTGGGCCTGACGGCCAGCTCTATGCTGTAGGCGGCGACGTCAAGATTGATACCAGCACCATTCCAGGAGATCCCAAAGCCACCGAGCAGAAAGCGGAAACCATCCGACGCGCTGCACTGGCACCCGCCAACCCCTCCTCGCAGGATCGTAAAGTGGCCTCCCAAGCCAGCAGCATGGCCCTTGAGGCGCGCGCCGAAATCTTAGAACAACAAATAACCGAAAAAAAGGATCAAATGGCTGAAACCATACAGGCCAATGGGAAAGAGGCTCAAGACAGCAGCCAACTGAATGACCGCCTGGCTCGTAGCGGCGCGCTATCCGACACCACACCGCAAGAACAGATAGATACTTACATCTAGTCGTTATTCAACGTTATTTTTCCGTTTGGCCACTCGCTTCAGGGATCTTCAAAAAGTGCGTTCTGTAGTACTGCAGTTCGATGATAGAGTCTTTGATGTCGTCCATCGCCAAATGCTTACCCTGTTTGACAAGACCACCGGATAGCGAAGGAGCCCAGCGATTCATCAACTCCTTAAGGGTACTGACATCCAGATTCCGATAGTGAAAATAATCTTCCAGTTCGGGCATCGAACGTGCGAGAAAACGCCGATCCTGGCAAATGCTGTTTCCACAGATGGGTGAGGCCCCTTTCGGTACATACTGTGACAAAAAGGCCAGAGTCTGCTGCTCAGCATCCTGCTCACTAAACGGACTGGTCCGCACGCGCTCCGTCAGACCGGATTTGGCATGTTGATTGGTATTCCACTCATCCATGGCAGCCATCACCTCATCCGGCTGATGAATGGCAATAACCGGCCCTTCTGCAAGGATTTTTAAATGCACATCCGTTACGATCGTGGCAATCTCGATGATACGGTCATTCTGGGTATCCAACCCGGTCATCTCAAGGTCTATCCAGATTAAATTGGTTGAATCCTGCACCGTCTCTACTCCCGTTATGGAAGCTTGTTAAACGCAGTGCATTCTAGCAGAAGCGTTTCGATGTCTGTATCCTGTAACCATGCATCTATTTACCGAACTCTTTCTTCTAACCGTAACAGCGGGTGTTATTACACAGCTCTGGCTGATGTGGCGACAGCAAACCCATGTTGCAAACAATCGCCAGGCTGTTCCCGCTGCCTTTGCCGACAAAGTCACACTGGATGAGCACCAAAAGGCTGCAGATTACACCCTGGCCAAGCTCACAGTTGGACGGATTGATCTTCTGATTGGCACCGTGCTACTCCTGCTCTGGACGCTGGGTGGTGGAATAGAGCTACTCCAGCAACAGTGGCAACAACTCAGCCTGCCCCCCATCTGGCAAGGGATTGGATTGATATTCTCGCTATCAATGATCTCTGGTGTCATTGCACTGCCTCTGGGGATCTGGAGTACCTTCGTACTGGAAGAACGCTTCGGCTTTAACAGGACCACAGCTGCTCAGTACATTAAAGATATGCTGTTACAGCTGCTACTTGCCGTCGTTATTGGTACACCACTGCTTTGGGTCATTCTGTGGCTGATGGAGCAGGCGGGTGAGAACTGGTGGCTCTACGCCTGGGCTGTCTGGATGGGCTTCATGCTGTTAATGATGTGGATCTACCCCACCCTCATCGCCCCGCTCTTTAACAAGTTTACCCCGCTTGAAGAGGGCCCCTTGAAACAGCGGATACAGGGACTGCTGACTCGCTGTGGATTCACCAGTAAAGGGATATTCATCATGGATGGATCAAAACGATCCGGCCACGGCAATGCCTATTTTACCGGCTTTGGAAAAAACAAGCGGATTGTCTTTTATGACACACTCGCAGAGAGTCTGGATGGCAATGAGATGGAAGCCGTACTCGCCCATGAATTGGGACATTTCAAACGCCGGCATATTTTGAAACACCTGATCCTTTCAACTTTTATGACCCTGGCGGGCTTTGCCCTACTGGGCTGGTTGGCCGGTCAGGCCTGGTTTTATCAGGCCTTAGGTGTCACTGAGCAGACCGATGCGCTGGCACTTCTCCTGTTCATGCTGGTACTGCCGGTATTTACCCAGTTCCTGCAGCCAGTCATGGCCATCCTGTCGAGAAAGCATGAATTTGAGGCAGATGATTTTGCTGTACAGCAGTCAGGCGCTGAACCGATGATCTCTGCGCTGGTCAAACTCTACAGAGAAAATGCCAACACCCTGACACCGGATTCGCTCTATTCAGCCTTTCATGACAGTCATCCACCGGCGCCGGTACGTGTTGCCCATCTGACCACTAAAATCGGGTCTGTTTCCACCCATGGAGAAGCTACAGCATGAATGCCTTTCATCTAAAATACGGCTTGATCAGCCTGATGGTACTCTCAACCACCCAGGCCCATGCCTATGATATTGAAGCGGGAAAACAGCAACTGACAGAGAACTGCACCTCCTGCCACGGCAGTGAACTCTATACCCGCAGCGACCGACGCGTCACCAGCCGAAAAGGTCTCACCGCCCAGGTACAACGCTGTCAGTTGGCGCTCAACCTGAACTGGTTTGACGAAGATGTAGAGAACACGGCTGAACACCTGAACATTGAATTCTACAAGTTCAAGAAATAACGAGCCCACACTGACCGCATGGCTAAACGCAGACTGACCGATCGACAACGGGAACGTATCAACGCGATACAGGAACGGCGGAGAAAAAAACTCGATCAACATGCAAGCCAGGCGCTTGAAACATCAGCCGGAGAGACCCCTCGCCAGGGCCGGGTCATTACCCGGCATGGCCAAAATCTGGTTGTGGCTGATGATACCGCACACTATACCCACTGCCTGTCACGACAAAACATTGGACAGGTCGTCTGTGGGGATCGCGTGGTATGGCAATCCACCGATGATGGTCAGGGGGTCGTAACGGCGGTCATGCCACGGGACACCGCCCTCATCCGGCCAAACTTCAGCGGCGAAGCACGGGCACTGGCGGCCAACATTTCTCAGATCGTTATTGTACTCGCACCTGAACCGGCACCCAGCCAGTACCTGGTGGATCAGTATCTGGTCGCTGCGGAACAGATTGGTGTCAGCACCCTTATTGCCTTGAACAAGCGGGACCTGATGGATGCCAACGCACTCGAAGTATTCGAGCAACAGTTCGGTCACTACCAATCCATTGGCTACCCGGTGATAAAGATCAGTGCCAAATTTGAGCACGGCCTGGATCCGCTGATCGAACGACTGAATCATCAGACCAGTATTCTGGTCGGCCAATCCGGTGTAGGAAAATCGTCCCTGATCATGGCCCTGTTACCCGATATCGAGATACAGATCGGCCGTCTCTCTGAGGCCTCCGGTCTGGGTTGCCATACCACTTCAGCCACCACCCTCTATGATCTCCCCTCGGGTGGACACCTGATCGATTCACCTGGTGTGCGCAGTTTCCGGCTAGGGGATTTGTCAGCTGAGACGGTGGGACAGGGCTTTGTCGAGTTTGGCGCCTACCTGGGTCACTGCAAGTTCAGTAACTGCAGTCATCTGAAGGAACCGGGTTGCGCACTGAAGGAAGCCGTTAAGGAGGGAAAGATCCATCCTCAACGACTCACCAACTTCTTGCATATGGTTCAAGGTTTAAGCTCAGGCCATTAGCTGTACCAGTTCGGTTCAACGCATGGTGACCAGCTCTTCCGAACCGGTCGGATGGATCGCGATCGTGTCATCAAAATCCTTCTTCGTTGCCCCCATACGGATAGCCACCGCAAAACCCTGCAACATCTCATCGGCACCAAAACCGATAATGTGGCAACCCACGATCTTCTCCTGCGCCCCAACACACACCAGCTTCATCGCCACCTTGGTTTGATGTGCGGTAAAGGCGTGATACATCGGAGTGAAGCGTGACTGATAGACCTTGACCGCCTCGCCATGGGTGGCCCGCGCCTCATCTTCAGTTAAGCCCACCGTGGCGATCGGTGGATGAGAGAAGACCACACTGGGAACTAGGCTGTAGTCGAGTCGTCTGTCCAGCATACCGCCAAACAGACGATCAGAGAGCCTGCGAGCGGCCGCAATGGCAACCGGCGTCAGCTGGGGCGCATCTGTCACATCACCCAGTGCATAGACACCAGAGACAGCCGTATTCTGAAACTCATCAACCTTGATATAGCCTGCAGAATCACGGGTAACCGCCGTGTTATCAAGACCAAGATCAGCCGACAGAGGTTGTCGCCCGATGGCCCAGATCAACTGGTCAAAACCCGTTTGTACCTGACCACCAGAACAGGTTAGTGTAAGCGTGTTGTCCTCCACCCGCTCTATACGCTCGATCTGCGAAGAGGAGATAATGTTAACCCCATCATTCAACATCTCTTCCATCAGACTTTCACGTAACATGGGATCAAATTTTCGCAGCAGATAGTCACCCCGCAGGAACATCGTCACATCAGTTCCCACCGCATTGAGCATACCCGCCAGTTCCACCGCGATATAACCACTGCCTACCACTGCCACCCGTCTGGGCTGTTCATTCAGTGCAAAAAAGCCATCCGAGGTGATACCCAGGTCAGCCCCCTCAATTTCAGGAACTACCGGATAGGAGCCGGGGGCGATAACGATATGATTCGCCCTGTACTGCTCACCGTCCACCTCCAGGGTGTGGTCATCGACAAACCGGGCATAGCCCTGAATCTCATCGATATTCGAGTCCTGCAGATAGGTGTGATACCACTCATTGATATTGGTCACATACTGGTTACGCTGAGAAACCAGCTTTTCCCATTCAAAACCCTCCTGCTTAACGCTAAAACCGTAAGCCGGTGCGTCATTTAGCATATGGGCCACGGTGGCCCCATACCACATGATCTTTTTTGGTACACAACCGAGATTGACACAGGTACCTCCCAGTTTACCGGCCTCAACTACAGCGGTTTTTGCACCATATTTGGCGGCCCTTTCAGCAGCTGACAACCCTC
>JAPHUG010000078.1 GCA_026197195.1 Sedimenticola sp. | reverse complement strand
GTGGTCATCATCTTTCTGGTCAATGGCTATCAGACGCAGCTCAAAGAGATGCCCCTCTCCGGCAAGCTCTGGATCACCGCGCTGATTGCCATTGTCATTAATCTTTTGCTAAGCCCTTTTCTAGGCCTCCTGACTGCCTCCCTGCTCGCCTTACCCGCTGGCGCAGCCATTGGGCTTGTCGTGATGGCCACCGTCCCCTCCACGCTCTCTTCAGGGATCGTTATGACCCAACTGGCAGGTGGGGATGGTGTTAAGGCCCTTTTTCTGACCATACTATTGAATCTGCTCGGGGTGTTTACCATCCCGTTCATCCTCCCCGTGGTACTCGAAAACGTCGGCACAATCGTCCTGTCACCCTGGCCGCTGTTAAAACAGCTCCTTATTATCGTGCTAACCCCCTTTCTTATTGGCATGCTGGCGCGGCGTCTGATTCAACTATCACCCAAACATCTGCTGATTCGTTATCTCCCGTCGACCTGCGTCATTGCTACGGTCTGGATGTCGGTCTCAGCCTCCAGTGAGACGCTGAAAGAGATCAGCCTGTTATTGATCGGCACCCTCATCATCGGTGCCATCCTGTTACACGGTACGCTGTTATTACTTTGTCTAGGTTCCAGGATGATCGCCCATCCCGATCGCGGGGAGTGGATCGCCCTGTTATTCACCGCATCACAAAAGACGCTTCCTGTAGCGGTCGGTGTACTTGCCGCACTCAACCAGCCGATCGGTGTTGCCCTGGTGGCCTGTATTCTATTTCACTTTCTGCAACTGTTTGCCGACGCAATCATTGCAGGTCGGCTGGCTCGCCAGGGCAATTAGTTGATCGAATGAACCTGCTGTACCCTTTTTTTCAGATACGCGACCTCGTCACAGATGGCTTTTCCTGGAACTCACTAACAGGTACGCTGTCCGACGATTACAGACACTTACGCCAACCCGGCAACTAGAATCTCAAGGATTATTGATGAAGCCACTCAAGTCGTTCGCCATCACCCTGGCCCTGTTCACGCTTAGTACCCTGAATCTCTCTGCTGCCGAAGGCCTGCTGACCGAGCAGAGCGTGGTGGGTAATGTAAATGGAAAAGCGATTCTCCTCTCTGATATTGAAGACCAGAAGATCAACGAACTCCGGATACAACTGCACGAAGCCCTTCAGGAAGCCTTTATCCGTCATACAGTGGAGGAACTGGCCAAGCAATCCAGTGACTACAAGCTGGCGCCGCGTGCAACCATCACCGATGAGCAGGTTGAAAC
This sequence comes from Sedimenticola sp., assembly GCA_026197195.1. GTDB lineage: Bacteria > Pseudomonadota > Gammaproteobacteria > Chromatiales > Chromatiaceae > Sedimenticola. Next base: position 1,059 of record JAPHUG010000078.1, on the reverse strand, counting down.
GTTCTATCTGAGAAATAACCTTCAGAGCCGTGGCTCAATGGAACAGCTTGGCCCCATGATACGAGAGTACATGGAGGGGATGGACAGAGCGCGTAGCGAAATTGATATCTACCAACGTGCCAGCAATAAGGGTGATATTGTCTCCCATCTTGTAGAGCCACAGGAGATGCTGCTGAAGCTCCCGGTAGAGACCGCCTTTCTCCGCGGCAATGATAAGGCTCGTGTGATGGTCATGGAGTTTTCTGACTACCAGTGCCCCTTCTGCAAGCGGGCACAAAGCACCGTTAAATCACTGATCGAACAATATGGTGACCGGGTTGCCTTTGGCTATCGTCACTTTCCACTAGCCTTCCACAAAGAGGCGGATGAGGCGGCAGTAGCAACAGAATGCGCACGTGATCAGGGCGGTTTTGAAGCCATGCATGAGATCCTGTTCAATCAACCGGGCAATCTGCAGCCAGATGCACTGAAGGCTGTGGCCAAACAGATCGGACTGAAAGATCTGGAGAAATTCAACAGCTGCCTTGATAACGAAACCTACCGCTCACGGGTATCCAGAGACATGGCAGTGGGTCAATCGGTCGGTATTACCGGCACTCCAGGTTTTATTATCGGTTATCACAATCCGGAAGACGGCACACTGGAAGGTGAGCTGATCTCCGGCGCACAGCCTGCCAATGTGTTTAGTGCGGCTATTGATAAGTACATTAAAAACCCCAAGTAATGGGACCCTTGCCCTAAACAAAACGCCCGGCTATAAGCCGGGCGTTTTGTTGAAACACTAACCAGTCTTGTACTGGTTATTACACCTTAGAAGAAGCCTAATGGATTCACATCATAACTGACCAGCAGGTTCTTGGTCTGCTGATAGTGATCCAGCATCATCTTGTGGGTTTCACGACCAACACCAGACTTCTTGTAGCCACCAAATGCGGCATGTGCAGGATAGTGATGATAACAGTTGGTCCAGACACGACCCGCCTCAATACCACGCCCCATACGATAGGCCAGATTCATGTCACGGGTCCAGACACCAGCACCCAATCCAAATTCGGTATC
>JAPHUG010000200.1 GCA_026197195.1 Sedimenticola sp. | reverse complement strand
GGATATTGTTCAGATTGTCTTTCTCGATCAGCAGGGTGATGAGCAGTTCTGGCTGGACCGGGATCGGGATGACCAATCCTGGCATCCCACCACCAAACGTCCGGAAAAAGCCTCTGCTGACCTGATCAATGCCGCACTGAAAGTTGACCCTGGCGGCGTCCTGGTCAGCGCCCTCAGACTTGATCCCGAGGCAGGGCTACTCGATCCCCGCCATTTCATGAATATGCGCCTGGTGACACCGATCTATGGACCTGAGCCGAAGAAGCCGCTTGGTGCCGTTATGCTGACCATTGACGTGGGCGGCATCGCCCGCGTTTATCGGGATACCTTCTGGGTCAACACGGATGGCAGTTTTCTGGAGATACCGGATCCCAACGCGCCCACCGGCAACGCCTTCGAACGCCACCCCGGTCTCGCCTCTCTATTTGCAGAGGAGAAACCGGCGCTCTGGAAAGGGGCCGATGAACAGATCATGTGGGTACCCATGTTCCGCACAGAACAGGCCCAATCACTCTGGGTGGGTCGTCTGGTCGACCCTTCACCCATCGCCGAGTTTCGTTGGGCCCTTACCCTGCGTGTACTCAGCATTGTGTTCCTGCTGATGCTGGCCACCTGGCTCGCCTCACGCTGGCTGGCAAGGCGGGCAGAACGCCTCAGCCGGGAGTTAATCGATGGCATTCAGCAGATCCTGGAAAACGAAGCCCATGTTGAATTCGCCTGGAAGGGGCCGCAGGAGCTGAAGCGCCTGGGGGCAAATCTCTCCCGCTTGTCAGAAGAGCACGGACGGGCAGCACGGGAACTGCGTGCCCATGCCAGAGAGCTGGAAGAGTCAAACCGTTATAAATCACAATTTCTGGCTAACATCAGCCATGAACTCAAGACCCCGTTAAACTCCATATTGCTGCTCTCAAAACTACTGGGGCATTCCAAGACGGGGTTAACGGAAGACCAGCTCAAGCAGGCCCGTGTCATCCATGAAGCCGGGACTGATCTGCAAGGGCTCATTGACAACATCCTGGACCTCTCCCGTATTGAGGCCCGCCAAACACCTCTGCATATCGAAACCATCGAGATCATCCCCTTGCTAAAAAGCCTGGTGGAGCTGATACAGCCACAATTTGATGCGAAGGGACTCTCCCTGGTGTTAAAACTCGATAGTGCGGCACCACAGCAGATAACTACAGATCCGGAGAAATTGCGCCAGATTATCAAAAACTTCCTCTCCAACGCGGTTAAATTCACTGAGCAAGGCGAGGTGGTGCTCCAGTTTGAGACCGCCGCGGAAGGGACCCACTATGACCTGCAAATCAGCGTGATCGATAGCGGTATCGGCATACCACAGAACAAGCACGACGAGATATTCGAAGCCTTCAAGCAGGCGGATGGCTCTACCAATCGCCGCTACGGGGGTACCGGACTGGGCCTCACCATCAGTCGCCAACTGGCACAACTGCTCGGGGGGGCGATTACCCTGCACAGCACGCCAGGCCAGGGCAGTCAATTCAGCTTGCTACTACCGGCTGAACTCTCCCCCTCTGCTGTCACTTCGATACAAAACAGCGAGACAACAAAATCCCCCACCGCGACGATCGAAGAACAACCTATTACCCGGCAATATATCGGCAGACACCCACTGCTCGTGGTCGATTCCAATTTACAAAACCTTCTGCAGCTGACCCCCTTGCTGGAACAATCCGGCCTCCTGGTAACCGCCGCTGAAGACAGCAATGAGGCCCTAGAGGTGATGGCAGAGGAACAATTCGCCCTGGTTTTGATCGACATTACTCTCCCTTGTGGCAACTGCTGTGATACGATCAGAGCAATAAAGCAACAAAAACAGCTGCCGGTCATCGCCATTATTTCCGGTAACAATGCCGAGGCAGAGGATAAATGCCTTGCGGCGGGTGCGGACGCCTTGATCCAGAGACCCATTGATCCCGGGGTTTTGCATGGTCTGTTAATTCAATATTTACCTTCAGCTGCAGTCGAAACTGAATGATGAATCGTTATAGCGGATTTACACTTCTGGCCGTGGATGACCACGAGCACAATCTCTTCACCCTGCGCACCCTGGTGCAGCAGCATATGGATGTGAATATCCTGGAGGCGACCTCAGGACAGCAGGCACTGGATATTGCTTTAAGTGGTGAGCCAATCGACCTGATCATTCTTGATATTCAGATGCCTGAGATGGATGGTTTCCAGACCGCCTCGATGCTGAAGATCCGCAAGAAGACCCGCGACATCCCCATCATATTTCTTACCGCAGCCTTCAAAACCCAGGAGTTTCAGCAGAAGGGCTATGAGGTAGGGGCCGTCGATTATCTGCTCAAACCCATTGATGACAATCAGCTCATTAATAAGATCAGCACCTATTTCAGGCTGATTGAAAAAGAGCGGTCACTCAACCTGATCCTGGAACAGAAGGTCGCTGAACGAACCGCTGAGCTGGCGCATGCCAAGCAACACCTGGAGAACATCATCAACTATATGGGCGAAGCCCTGCTGGTGTTAAATCCGGAAGGCAAGATCATGGAGGTCAACCCGGCCCTGCGACAGATGCTGGGCTACAGCGATGAAGAGCTGCTGGGCATGGGTATTGGCGATATTTTTGAAGAGGATGAAGATGAACAGGCCGGTGCCTTCATGGGCACTTGGCTGGAAGCGCTCATCCGCGTTGGCGCGCTGAATAAAATCGATGCGCGCTTTATTAACCGAGACGGAAAACGTATTCCCATTCTCTTTTCACGCACAGCCGTCAAGCAAGAGAATGGGGAGATCAGCGACATATTATGTATAGCCAAGGATATGACTGGTTATATTCGTCAGGAAGAGGGGACGGCATTGAATGCCGACATGGCGAATAACCCCGATAGGATTGAGCAGTAACAGGAGTTAATCATGAGTGATCCAAATGAGCCGGATGTAGAGAACGAGAACACCACCCTGACCGCCAACGCCCTCAAGGCCATGGCGCACCCACTGCGCTGGAAGATACTCTGCTCACTGGGTGATGCCGAGTTGTCTGTCGGCGAGATAGTGGAGCGTACCGGCACGTCACAAAGCAATATCTCACAACACCTCGAGCAGTTGCGAAACAAGAACATCGTGGTCTCCAGAAAAGAGGCCAACCGGATCTATTATCGGATTCGTAATGGCCAGCTGCTGACCCTGATTGGCACGATGCGCACGGTCCTCTGCCCCGCCAACCTGGATGAACGTTATCCCGGCAGCGATGACAGCTGACTAACTCTGCCATCAAGCTAGGCAAGCCTGATGTGATTCCGGTATTCTTGCAGGATGACACCCGAGCACTATTACCGACAACAGCTGGAACGCGCCGAAGTATTTGCAGACCCGGATCAAGCGGCCGCCGTGGCCGAGCTTCAGTCACTCTATGAAAGATTGATCAAGCCACCACCCGCCTC
>JAPHUG010000165.1 GCA_026197195.1 Sedimenticola sp. | reverse complement strand
TGAAAGAGCTGAAGCAGATCATGCAACAGGACCCCGCTATCAGGGATATCACGGATGATGACAGCCAGGGGCAGATGGAGCTGGCCCTGCGGGTAAATCAGGACGCCGCACATCGGGCGGGCATCAGCCCGGCCGAGGTCACCCGGACCCTGCGTCTGTTGGTGGACGGCGAAATTGTCAGCAAAATGCAGGATCAAGGTGAAGAGCTGGAGATCCGGGTTCGCGCCCTGCCACGAAAACTGGCCACCATTACGGCACCGGGTCACTACACCCTGCCCACACCTGATGGGGGACGCATCTCCCTCAGTGAGCTGGTGCACACTGAAACCGGCGCAAGCAACAACAGCATCCGTCACTATAATTTCCGCCGGACGATTACGGTGGAGGCAGATCTGGATAAATCGCTGACTGATACGGTGACGGCCAATGCCGCCATTGTTGAGGCCTGGGATAAAATAGCGGGCCGCTACCCCAGCATTAATCTGGATTTCTCTGGCGAGCTGGATGATATCCAGGAGAGCCTTGATTCTATTGCCGTGCTGTTCCTGTTTGGTGTTGGGTTGATGTACCTGATTCTGGGTACCCAGTTTAAGAGCTATTTCCAACCCTTTATGATCCTGGCCACGGTGCCCATGGCATTTACCGGCGTGGTGTTCGGACTGGCCATTACCAACAACCCGCTCAGTCTGTTTACCCTGTATGGTGTGGTGGCACTGGCCGGTATTGCAGTGAATGCCGCCATTGTGCTGATCTCCGCCGCCAATGAGCGATTGGCCCGAGGCATGAGCGTCCTGCATGCCACCCTGTATGCCGCCAGACGTCGGGTGATACCGATCCTGATCACCTCCATGACCACCATCGCGGGACTCTTCTCGCTAGCTACCGGGCTAGGTGGCTCATCCCTGATGTGGGGCCCCGTAGCCACTGCCATCGTCTGGGGATTAGCCGTCTCAACGGTATTGACCCTATTCGTGATTCCCCTGTTGTACCGACTCTTTATGGGCAATCGATGGGTCGTACGAAGACGCATCAAATCCGCTCAGATCCACCAATCCAAGCTTCAAGCTGTGCCTGAAGATCGTATATAATGCCCGCTTTTGCACCTGTCCCGGCTAATAAAGTCGGGACAGGTGCGCGATAAAAACTGAACTGACTATACTGCTACTCATGAGTAACCCATTCACCGCCTCCTGGAGCGAACAGGGCCATCTGATCTGTCTGGGTCGCTGGGAGATCAGCTTTCAGGGCCGCCCCCTGGAAGTCCCTCAGCCCAAGGCCGAGGAGGATATGGGCACCTATGGCATCTACTCCTTTCTCTATCCCGATGATCCCGAATTTGCCGAAGGCCTGAGTGAAGATGACTGGGTGCTGGAAAATATCGACTGGCTGAGCGACCTGTTCATCGACAATGACATCCCTATTGATGAGCAGCATGCCCGTTGGTTCTATCAGGCCGTCAATGGCAGTGACTGGCGTTGTGGCAGCTGTGGCGGCTGCACCTGAATGAGTGAACACTCACCCCTGCGACTGCAGCTGGTCGTTTTTGCCCTGGTCGCCGCCTCTTTCACCAATATCTACCTGACCCAGCCAGTGCTTCCGGTTCTGCAGGCTGAGTTCGCAGCCGACACCCTGCTGGTCTCCTATACGGTGGCTGCAGTTATTCTTGGCATTGCCCTCTCCAATCTGCCGTTTGGCGTTCTGGTGGATCGGCTGCCGATCCAGCCCATTATTCTCACCGGTGGCATCGCTGTTGCCGTGGCCGGCCTGGTCTGCGCCATCACAGACAATCTCTGGATGTTGATTGGTGCCCGCTTTGTACAAGGCCTGTTTATCCCGGCACTGACTACCTGCATCGCCGCCTATCTGGCCAAAAGTCTGCCGATTGAACGACTCAACGTGGTGATGGGCGCCTATGTTTCTGCCACCGTGGTGGGCGGTCTAGGCGGACGGCTGCTGGGTGGCTGGATACATCCACCGCTGCACTGGCGCTACGCCTTTGTCTCCGCCGCCATTCTGATCCTGGCGGCCACGTTCGCCGCACTGTACGCACTTCCCAAGCCACCCAAAGAGGTGGCTCCGATCAAGGAGCAGCCCCGCTTTGTCTCGCTCCTGCGACGCTGGGAACTGGTACGTATCTATCTGGCAGCAGCCGGCGGCTTCTTTATCTTCTCATCCGTATTCAACTACCTCCCTTTCCGGTTAGCGGCGGAGCCGTTCAACTTCTCCACCGAGCTGATCACCCTGCTCTATCTGGTCTATGTGATGGGCATCTTTATGGGCCCCTTGTCTGGTCGGATCAGTAACCGCATTGGCAGCGGCTATACCCTGATCGGAGGTACACTGCTGCTTGGCCTGTCAATTGCACTGACTCTACTCCCCTCTATAATCGCGATTATCCTGGGGCTGTTGGGACTCTGTGCCGGTTTCTTTGCCCTGCATGCAGCCGCCGTCGGCTCTCTCAATCGTCGACTAACCGGAGGGCAGGGCCGCGCCAATGCCCTCTATGTACTCTTTTATTACGTGGGTGGCTGGATCGGCATTACCGTCAGCGGCTACGCCTATACCCAGTGGGGCTGGCAAGGCGTGATCCTGATCTGTCTGCTTTTACTGTTACTTCCATTTATGGCTGGGATAGGAGAGCAAAGGGACGCATCCCGCTGATTTCGGGTATATTATGCGGCCTGAACATACTTATTAAGCCGTCAAGAGAAGACCCTAAGCCGTGAAGCTGAGCCTGGAAGAGTTCCGAAACTGGAAGAATAAAAGCATCACCCTGCTGGGCATGTCCGGTGTGGGCAAGACCCATCTGTCCAAGATGATGCGTCGTTATAACTGGTTCCATTACTCCGGTGATTACCGTATCGGCACCCGCTATCTGGACGAGTCGATTCTGGATACCATTAAGCAAGAGGCGATGCAGGTTCCTTTTCTGCGCGATCTGCTGCGCAAGGACTGGATCTATATCCGCAACAATATCAAGGTGGATGATCTGGGTCCGGTGCTCTCCTATGTCGGCAAATTAGGCAATCCCGAACTGGGCGGCGTGCCCCTTGGTGACTTTCAACAGCGCCAGGCGCAGTACCGCACCGCCGAGATCAACGCCATGCGAGATGTCCCGGAATTTATCCACAAGGCACGGGATATCTACGGCTATCAACACTTCGTCAATGACGTGGGGGGCAGTCTTTGCGATATGGAAGAGCCCGCCGTCATTGAACTGCTGGCAGAGCACAGCCTGATCCTCTACATCCAGGCCACCGAGGCCGATGAAGAGGCCGAGCTGATTCGCCGCGCCCAGAGTGACCCCAAGCCCCTCTATTTCAGACCGCAGTTCCTGCAACAGCAGGTAGAGGACTACCTCAAGGAGCAGGGGCTCGCCTATGCCGCCGAGATGGATCCGGATGATTTCACCCGCTGGATCTTTCCCCACCTGTTCCGGTCCCGTATACCCCGCTATGAGGCGATTGCCGAACCGCTGGGCTACACCGTCACCTCTTACGAGGTGAACCAGGTCCGGGATGAAGCCGACTTCCTGGCCCTGCTGGAGCTGGCTATATCACGCAAACAAGAGAATTGATCGGGAGCCACTATGCCACTGGTATCACATAATAATCTGCCGACCTTTGATCGCCTGAGGAATGCAGGCCAGACCGTACTGCAACCGGATCGCGCCAAACACCAGGACATCCGTGAACTGCATATCGGTCTACTGAACATGATGCCGGATGGCGCTCTGGAGCCGACCGAACGACAGTTCTTTCAGCTGGTTGGGGAGAGCAACCCGATCGCCCAGTTCTATGTCCACCCCTTTACCCTGGATGAGCTGCCCCGGGGTGAAAAAGCCCGCAAACATATTGACCAGTACTACGAGCCGCTGGAGAAGATCCAGGAAGAGGGCCTGGACGCCCTGATCATTACCGGCGCCACCCCGATCCACCCCAATCTCTCTGACGAACCGTTCTGGGAGCCCCTGGAGCGTGTGGTGGAGTGGGCCTACAACAACGTCACTTCAACCCTCTGCTCCTGCCTGGCCACCCACGCCGTGCTGGAGGCGCGCCACGCCACCAAGCGACGGCCGCTTGGCTTTAAACGCTGGGGGGTGTTTCCACACCGGGTGGTCGATCGCCACCACCCTTTGACCAATGATGTGAACACCCGGTTCGATGTGCCCCACTCCCGGTTTAATGAGATATCCCGACAGCAATTTGAAGAGGCTGGCCTGCATATCCTGGCGGAGAGTGAAGAGGCCGGTGTCCATCTGGCCGTCAGTCAGGATAGATTTCGCATGGTCTATTTCCAGGGCCACCCGGAGTACGAGACCATCAGCCTGCTGAAAGAGTACAAACGTGAGGTGCTGGTATATGCCGCTGGCAAACGGGATAGCTATCCACCCTTCCCGGACAACTACTTCATGGCGCGGGAACGAGCCATTCTGGATGAATACCAACTCAACCTGGAACGCGCCCTGGCGGATGGTACGGAGCCACCTGAGTTTCCTGAGAGCCTGATTTCAGGCGAGGTGGATAACACCTGGCATGATACGGCCGAGGGTATTGTGGGTAACTGGATGGGCCTGGTTTACCAGATCACTCACAGCGATCGCCGACTGCCCTTTATGGACGGTATCGACCCAGACAACCCACTCAATCTGAAGCGTTAGGCAGATCCTCATCGCGATCCTTGAAGCAGTCATGGATCTCTTTCAGCTCGTCTATGTGCTCCAGCAGGGGGGCGACACAGAGCGGATCAAACATGCTGCCTGACTTCTCCTGCAGGTAGCTGATCGCCTCCTCAAAGCTCCAGGCTGGCTTGTAAGATCGTCGTGTGGTGAGCGCGTCCAGTACATCCGCCACGGAGGTAATGCGCCCCTCCAGCGGGATCGCCTCACCGGCCAACCCCTTGGGATAACCGGTGCCATCGAACCGCTCATGATGGGTGCCGATGATGTTCTTCAGGATATCGATATGGGCCAGGTGTCCCAAGTCAAACTCATCCACCACCGAGTCGATGATCTCCAGGCCGGAGAGGACATGTATCTTGGCCGCCTCAAACTCTTCCGGACTCAGCTCGCCTCTTTTTAGCAGAATATTGTCGGGCACACCGATTTTGCCGATATCGTGCATCGGCGCATACTGCAGGACGAACTCAATATACTCATCCGACAGATTCAATTGCGGCGCCAATTTGAAGGCGATGAACTGGGCATAACGTCCGACACGCCGGATATGGCAGGCCGTTTCGCTATCACGCTTGAGCGCCAGATGCCGGACTGTGTTGAGGGCACCCCGCAAGATATAAATCGGTGCCAGCTGATTGGTAATAATGGCACCGATCAATTCGGTATAGACCGCCAGATAACGCACCATGGTTTCGGTAAAATAGTTGGAGCGATCCGCATCAAAAAACAGAAAACCGATCAGATGATCATTACCGTAGAGCGGCATGGTGTAACTGGAGGCAAAACCCGCCTCGATCAACCACTGGGTATGGGCTGACAGGGGTTTGGGTTGATCCCGTAAATCCTGCTTTATGCGGGGCGCGTGCCCCTCGGCCAACATTTTAAGGGAGGGCACATCAGACAATCGGGCACTGTAGTTCTGCAGCTGACGTTGACCCTCCCCGCTGTTAATGAAGGTATTCAGCCGATCGGTCTCATGGTCATACACGGCAACTGCCAGTCGGCTCAGGTGTGGCCAACTGGTTCTCAGATCACTGTGCAGATTAACAATACGTTCTCCAACTTGATCCCAACTCATATCCACTCTCTGGCTTAAAACCTGATTCTATCGCTACAGACACCCACACAGGGCTTGAAAAAACGGTCCGCTATACTCTCTAGCGACGCGATAAGACCATTTCTTGAGATATAGTCTAAAAAAGAAAATAGTTCCAGTTCATTTTAATCCTGACCATCGCCAGGCCACCCATCGCGATCGATATCATCGTGAATTATGCTGTTGAAGCATCTATAGTTTCTGTCATGATCCCTAGCCTGGATAAAAGCTGAATGCACTATCGCACCTCCCTTTAGCAACCGAGCCACAGGAAATGAAATGTCCGCGAACCGTTTGAGCCAATGCACCAGTCCCTATCTGCAACAACACGCCGATAACCCGGTGGACTGGTATCCCTGGGGTGAGGAAGCACTGGCCAAAGCACGCAATGAAGACAAACCGATCCTGCTCTCCATCGGCTACTCAGCCTGCCACTGGTGCCACGTGATGGCCCATGAATCGTTTGAGGATCAGGCCACGGCCGAGGTGATGAACCGGCTCTTTATCAATATCAAGGTGGATCGGGAAGAGCGTCCTGATCTGGACAAGATTTATCAGGCGGCCCATCAACTGCTGGCCCAACGCCCGGGGGGTTGGCCTTTGACGGTCTTTCTCACACCCGATGACCAGACCCCGTTCTTCGCCGGCACCTACTTCCCGGATGAGGAGCGCCACGGCCTGCCCCCGTTTATTTCTGTTTTGCAGAATATAGCCAACGCCTTTCAGGAGCAGCGGGCAGACATCAAGGAGCAGAACAAGGCCCTGCTGCGGGCCATTCACCAGATCGACCCTATTGCGACCGCAAAAGCAAGCCCACTTGACGCCTCCCCTTTGGAGACAGCCCGGCAACAACTGGCAAGCGGTTTTGATGAGACCAGCGGTGGCTTTGGCAGCGCCCCCAAGTTCCCCCACCCCAGCAGCCTGGAGCAGCTGTTGCGTCATTGGGCCGCCACAGGCACGCAAGACCCCCGCTCACTCTACATGGTGGACTTCACCCTGACCCGTATGGCGCTGGGCGGTATCAATGATCAGCTGGCGGGCGGTTTTTGCCGCTACTCGGTGGATGACCTCTGGATGATCCCCCACTTTGAAAAGATGCTCTATGACAACGGGCCCTTAATCGCCCTGTATGCCGATCTTTGGCAGGCAACAGGCAAACCCCTCTTTAGGGACACCGCATTGAAGACCGCTGCCTGGGCCATTGATGAGATGCAGTCAGCCGAAGGGGGCTTCTACTCATCCCTGGACGCGGACAGTGAAGGAGAAGAGGGCCGATTCTATGCCTGGGACAGGGATGAGGTCCGGCAACTGCTGGATGATGATGAATTTGCCCATTTCAGCCGCTACTACGGGCTCGACCTGGAACCCAACTTCGAAGGGAAGTGGCACCTGCACAACCGCACAGAGATCGCCACACTGAATAATGATCTGGGCAGCAGCTCTGATGAGGCTCGACGACTGATTGAACAGGCCAAGCAAAAACTACTGACGCAACGAGATAGACGCATCAGGCCAGGCCGTGATGAGAAGGTTCTCACTACCTGGAACGCCCTGATGATCAAGGGGCTGGCACGGGCTGGACGCTTGCTTCAGCAACCAGAACTGATCCGTGC
>JAPHUG010000433.1 GCA_026197195.1 Sedimenticola sp. | reverse complement strand
CCCTTCATGATGTTCCGACGCATCCAGTCTTCTTGTCGCGAAGATGATCGTGAACAACGCCAACAGAATCGTGATGTAAAACGCCTTGTCGTTTAGCACACCTGATGATTCAGATAACACGGAACTAATGTCAGGATATCGGATCAGGATATCAAAGCTGCTGGATACCGCTTTCAACTGCAAAGCGATATAAGGCATGATGCCGATGACTGCCACAACGGTAACCAGGCCAGCAAGCATTTGACTCTTGCCATAACGTGAAGCGATAAAATCCGCTATAGAGGTGGTGCGCTGCGCCTGAGCAATTTTAAGAATTTTTCTTAGTAAGAAAGGCGCCACCATGAAGAGCAGCGTCGGCCCAAGATAGATGGGGAGAAACCCGATACCATCCGTGGCGGCCCTGCCGACACTGCCATAGAAGGTCCAGGACGTGCAGTAAACTGCCAGCGAGAGCGAATAGACATAGGGATTGGAACCTATACTGCGCCCTGCTTCTGCCTGCTTGTCTGTATAGTGAGCGATTAAAAACAGTAAGCCCAAATAAGCAAGTGAGATAAAAAAAACCCACCAGGCAAACTGCATCAGCGCACCCCATCATCAGGAAGGTTTTTTACACTCCGCCAGCACCGACTAATAAACTGTGTCAGCTTTGGCAGGACAACCATCAAAATGAGCAAGCCCCATACCAGGTTGATATAAAACAGAATGAGCGATGAGCCTAAAACACGCACAGAAGGATCGGTTGAAAATATTTCTAGCACAGGGGGATTAAGGAGCAGTGCCCCAAGCATGGCGGCAACCAGCATACGAGAACGCCCAACCCCCCGTGAAGTCCGCCCTGTCTGTTGTTGTTTTTCCATTTTCTCACCTGGCTGAATAGGGAACCAGAGTGGGCCTCTATCGCTACTTGACAGTATAGATGATGATTTTCAAGGAGATAGATCGCAGCCACCCAGAACCGCAAGAGTTGCCTTCCCAGTACCTATACTACTGACGACGGATAGACTCAGTTTGCCCTAAAGATCTCTAGCGGCTGACCGCTAAGTATAGTGAGATCGATAAATCCACCGGCTACAGGGGGTGTAAGATGTTACGTATCTATGACATGGCGAGTGGTGAGCTACTCGAAACGAGCAGTTCCAAAAAACGTCCAACAGCGGTCCCCAATCACGGACCACACGACATCATGCGCCCTACCCTGCAACTTCAAGAGATCCCGCTCGTGCAAAAGTGCAAGCCGGGCCTATTTACGCCTGATCTCGCAACGAAACCTATCGATAGTTTCTTTGACTAACCTCTTTAAATAATGTTGTGCGAACCCCGGCTTGCTGCAGCAATCCGGGGTTTTTAATTTGTCACTAAAAGTCAGATCATTAACGAATATCCCGAGCCACCCGGAAACCCAATACAAACAACTTGGCATCAGCATCATGGCGTCCACGCTTGGTGGATCGCAAACTCTCACCGGGCTTGTTGAACGCACCTCCGCGTATCACTCTTTCGCGACAGTCGCTCTCCAGCCAACTCGACCCATCCGTAGGTGCGCCTTCGTAGGAGTTGTGATAACAATCATCCACCCACTCCATAACATTGCCTGCTGTATTATTCAGACCATACGGATTGGAATCAAAACGGCCAACGGGCGCGGTAGAAACACCATCCCACTGGCTTCCACAATTGAAGCAGTTGGCCTTACCCTCACCCACATCAAATCCCCACCAGTAGGGGCTGTCGGTCCCTGCTGCTGCGGCATACTCCCACTCAGCTTCCGTCGGTAATCGATAACGTTTGCCAGTCTGCTCCGACAGCCACTCTGTATACGCCTTGGCGTCATTCCAACTCACATTAATCACGGGCCGCGGACCCTGTCCCCAGCCAAGATCATCAGGTAAGCGACGATCCGTTGCTGCAGCAAACAGCTCATATTCCCGGAAGGTCACCTCATTTTGACTAATGCTATAACTGGGTAATGTCACTTCATGAGCCGGTAACTCTTCACTTGCCAGATGATTAATTCGACTGCCCATGGTAAAGGTGCCACCCCGAACATACAGCATCAGCGGGCCTCTTCCTCCACTACTTAGCCTATCCTGTATCTGGCTACCAGTTTCTGGCTCACGAGGTTTTGGCGGTGCTACGGGAACAGGAGGCTCTACACGTTTAACCAACGGGGCTGGTGTAGAGACTTCGGCGGGTGGCTCTATTTTTACTTTCGGTTCTGCTGGTTTAGTTACAAGCTCTTTTGTTACGGGTGGCGATACTACTGGACGCTTTTCAGATACCGTTTCAACGACCGACTGAGGGGTGACTTCCGGCGCTTCCACCTCCGGCTGAGAGGGGCGACTTACGACAACAGACTCACCTGAATCCAGAAAACCACTGACAAGCTCTCCTTTACCCGCGAGTATTGAGAGGGCCTCGGCACCGGCAAAGGCAAGCAGAGCGCCTATCATGACACCCGTCAGCGCCCGCTTTTTCCCGCCGCCCTGGCCAACGTCCAGTCCTGCTGAGGCCGCAGAAATTCGCTGATCGATCAAATCATCTCTTGGTCTTTCGCTCTCAACCTGCTTTTGTATTTTATAAAGCGCCTCTTCAACCTGCTTTCTGGATTCGAGTGCCTCATCCCGTTTGAACTGCGCTTCATCAGCGTCAACCTGTGCCGCTTCCAGCGCTAGCTTGAGCCGGTCAATTTCACTGTTCCGCTCTTCTGTTTTCTCTTCCAGCAGCAGACTCTCTTTACGCGCACTCTCCAACTCAACACTTCGTTCATCCAATGAACGTTTCAACTTATCGATATCCTGGCGCAGCACTTCACACTCTGCAGCATCCGCCGAACTACTCAACTCTTTCTCTTTCAGTGACAGACGCGTTTCATCCAGCTCCTGACGCAACATTTCAAGGGCTTTGTCATCGCCACCTTTAGCCGGCGTCTCAACACCCTGTTCCAGTTTGTCCAGGGTGTTTTTCAGCTCGACGATATCCGCCTCGCTCTTTTCACGAACCAATGCCAGTTCAGTCTGCAGGGCATCAAGCTCGGATGTCAGTTTCTCTACCTCCTGCGCCTTCGCCTCTTTCTCATGCAGCAGCGTTTCATCATTGCCACCGCTGGCCTGCATCTGCACACGATTTAGTTCATCCTGAAGTGCCTGCTTCTCCTGGTTGAGCTGCTCATAGGCGTGGTCCGCTTCATCCAGGGCATCATTTAAGGTTGCCAGCTCTGCCTGCAGGACTTTTACGTCACCGCTGGCTGCAGCGTCAGAATCAACAGATGCTTTAGAGCGCGCGACTGCCTGCTCCGCAGCAGATTTGGCTTCAGCCATCTCTTCAAGCTCAGCACGCAATGAAGCTAACTCATCAGCCCCACGCTGCCCCTGGGACTCAGCCGCCGCCAACTGACCTTCAAGTTCAGTAATTCGTTGCTGGCCATCACTGAGCGCCGCCTCTGCCTGCTGCTTTTCACGGGCTATCTCCTCCAGTGACTCAGCAAGCCCCTGCCGCTCTTCAAGGGCTTGCTCTGCCGCCTGAAGTTGTTGAGTGATGTGCTCATTATCCTTATCCCGGGTTTCAAGATCCTGCTGCAACTTAGCTAAGGTTTGCTCTTTCTCTTTTACTGCCGACTGTAGATCCGCCACGGCTTCAGCGCTCTCCTCAAGCGCCTGGGCTAAGCGTGCCTGCTCGGCCTGACTCGCAAGTAAGGCTTCATCAGTCTGGTCGGATACCGGGCTGTCCTGCCCTTGCTCACCCATTTGGCGCTGCAGATCGGCGTGATGCCGGTTGAGCACCGCCAGTTCAGCTACAAGTTGATCTCTCTCTTCGGTAATTGCACCCAGACCACTCTCAGCCTGGGTGCGCCCTTCTACCGCTTCGAAAAGCGACTGCTTGAGAGAGGACTCCAACTCGGAGTGATGCTGCTGATAACGTGCCTCTGCCTCAGACCGGTCAGACTCAAGCTGGGCTATCTGGGTAGAGGCACCTTCCAGCTCACCCCGTAGCTGCTCAATTTCTGAATGGAGTAACAGCTGCTGCTTTTCGGCAACGGCCAACTTGTCGAGCTGTTCATTTTCAGCTTCACTCACACGGGCGAGTTCGGATTCCAGCGTGGCAATACGGGCCTCAGCTGTGCTCAGAGAAGTTGTTAACTGCTGCTCACTCTCACCCCACTGCGACTGCTCGTCCTGTAGTCGACTTGTTGTCTCTTGGGCCTCCTTAAGCGTACGCTCCAGATCCTCAACCTGGGTGTTACGCTCCACCGCCTGGTTTTCAAGGTCAGCCGTAAGCTGTGCCACCTCAGATCGCGCCTGATCAAGTTCGCCCTGCAGCCGTGTCTGTTCTTGTTCCAGAGATGATCTGGCCGACCCAATAGCCACCAGCTCTTCCCGCAGTGTATCGAGTGCCTGTTGATCCTGTTGTAACTGCTGAACCGTTTTTTCGCGGGCCTCCAACTCGGCAGTAAGCCGATCAATTTCTGTGCGGGAATCCGTCAGCGTCTGCTGCTGCGCCTCCAGCGCGTCAACTGATTGAGCCTTCGTCTTCAGCTCTTCCGTTAGCCCGGCTATTTCGGCGCGCGCCTGTTCGAGTTCAACCTCAGCTTGTTTTAATTGCTCCTGAAGTTGCTGCTGTTCTGCACTGTTTCTCTTCTGTTCTTCCGAGAGCGTTTGCTGTTGTTGCTCCAGACTCGCAATCCCGCTCTCCCGCTGCTTCAACTCATCGGCGAGCTTTTCGGTTTCTGCTCTCGCCTCATCCAATGACAGCTGAAGTGACCTGACCTGTTCTGCTGATTCAGCCTGTGCCGACTTCTCCCTGTCCAGCTCAGCCTGCAGTGCTTGCAACGCCTGTTTGGTCTCTCTTTCGCTTTCTGCTTGTCCTTCTCTTAGCGCATGCTCACTCTGCTCTGACGCTTCCAGCCGCTTTTCCAGTTTGCCGACCTGTTGACCCAGCTTTGTCAGCTCTTCCTGCAGGTGGTCACGCTCTGACTTCAACTCACCCAGTTGTTCATTGACCGCTGACTGCTTCTGTTTAAGAGCACCATGAGCTTCATCCCGTTCACGTAACCGATTCTGAAGACTCTCCACCTCGTGCGATAACCGCTGATGCTCTTTCTGTTCGCGCTCACCAACCGCCTCCGCTTCAGCCAACCGGCCTTTCAGCTTATCCAGCATCAGCTTCATTTTGCGTGCGCGCTGCAACTGCTCCTGCGCCTGGGCTTCTGTCTTTTGCAGACGCTCCCTTAACAGTCCCGCCTCATCACTGGGGGCCGTCTTACTGTCGGGCGGCTCAATAACCGCATCATCCCGCTCAGGCCTGAGATTGATAATTTGCGCGCCATCTTGGGTCGGCTCTTTATTTACAACATCATCAGGAACCGATTCGAGACCTCGCTCCAGTACAAACCCATCCAGATCCCGTTCCATCAACAGATAAACGGCGGTTGAGCTGACCAGTCCATCCTGGCAATACACCACATAGGGTTTGGAAGAGTCGAGACCGGACACCTTCGCCCGCAGGTCGTTGAAGGGTATGTTCATACTCTTCGGTATATGCGACCGCTCGTACTCCAGTGCAGAACGGACATCAAGCCAGATCGCCCCTTTTGCGACTTTATCTTGCGCCGCCTCATAGCTGATGGCATTCGCCAGAGGCAGTTTGATGTATTCAATAAAGTCTTTTTTACCTAAACGGAATAGAACACCATCCGTCAGCATACTGACTGTACTGCCCCGTTTTTGACCAGAGAGCAGCGACTCCTCACCTACAGAGTCACCCGGGCCGAGCCTGGCGATCTCGGTAATCTCACCATCATCACGCTCTTTGGTAATCGCGCACTGCCCACGATTGATGAGGTAGAAGTAATCACCCTCATCACCCTGCCTGATCACCACCTCGCCAGCGGTAACCGGCATCTCCTCCATACGCATCATGATGTTCTGGATATTGGCTGCGGGAATGCGCTGAAAGATAGGGGATTGCAATAACTGGCTCATCCAGTCATCTTCTGAATCGGTGTTCAGCTCTTCGACCTGATACAGGGCGTTACCGCCCCGTGAGAGAAGATCACTCAGCAGACGATTACCTATTCGAACCACTTCTGCACGGGTCTTGGCCTGGACGGTGTATTTACGGGGAATATGGTGGGCCACCGGATAGCGGGCCATGTTGGTGCCGGCCGCCACGGCATCGATCTCTTTGCCTGCTTCAAGGAGTCCTATTTTTCCTGACAGCAGGTAAACACGTTCCGGATTGGTGTCTCCCTCGCGAAACAGAAAATCACCTTTGCTGACCTTTTCGAACTCAACAGCATCCATCAACTCGGCCAGAGTATCCTCTGTGAGCGTATTGAGCGGAACCAGTTTCCGCAGAATATCCAACCCATTTTGCTTGGGCACTACGGCCATACACCCACTCCCTCTTACCCTAGCCCGGCAACCGGGCGATTCCCTTTAACGACCCGTTATAGCTTTCGAAATGACTGATTCGACCACCCTGTTCCCTGCCCTGTGGCGAATAGACCTCATACAAACAAGATCTGTCGATAACCTAAAGCATATTACATACCCGCCCCGAGTTCCGGCAAAGTCGCCATAAATTTCGAAAACCTTTTATGACATACTGTATCCCGGTCGAGAAGGAAATACTTATGTTTACCTTTGGAAATTGCCAGTTTATCGGCATTATTAGACCAATACTTGAACTGATACCACAGAATTAAGCTGAGAATGGAGATAATGAAGCCATCTATCGGGGTCGTATCGGCTGGACATGAAGTGACCGCAAACGCCGCAAAGGAGATCCTTCTGGTCGGCGGCAATGCATTTGATGCGGCACTGGCCGCACTCTTTGCCAGCTGTATCGCTGAGCCGGTACTCGCCTCCCTGGGTGGCGGCGGCTTTCTGATGGCACAGACGGCCAACGAAAAGCCATCGCTTTATGATTTCTTTGTACAGACCCCGCATGATCGGCCCGCCACAGAAAATCTCGATTTTTATCCCATCGTGGCAGACTTTGGCACGGTACAGCAGGAGTTCCATATCGGCATGGGCTCTATTGCCACCCCTGGGGCGATAAAAGGGCTCTTCAGCATCCATAAAGATCTCTGCAGACTGCCCCTGAAGGAGATTATTCAACCTGCCCGGGAGGCGGCATTAAAAGGCATTCGGGTTAACAGCTTCCAACACCATATCGCTGATCTTGTCTCGCCCATTATCAAATCCAGTCCGGAAGCGTTGCGACTGCATGCCACCGACCAGAACCCGGATAGCATCGCCCCAACTAATGAAATCATTACCCATCCAGAAATGGCCGACGCATTCGAGATTCTGGCACATGAAGGAGAGGCTCTGTTTTATCAGGGTGAAATGGGGCGACTACTGATTGACGCCTGCCGTGATCGAGGCGGCTGCCTCACTACCACGGACCTTGAGACCTATGCGGTAGAACGCCGGGAGCCACTGACACTCAACTATCGCCATACCCGACTGTTTACCAATCCTCCCCCTTCGGTGGGCGGCATACTGATCGCGTTTGCACTCTCCCTGCTTGAGACCGAAACTATCAGCCGTTATCAACCCAACAGTCTCAACCATCTTCAACGCATTGCTCACGCCATGCGCCTGACCCAGGAGCTGCGCAACCAGCGCTCAATAGGATCAAATCCGGATTTGAATGGCGATCTTGAGATACTCAGCCATGAGTTTCTTAGCCGCTACCGCGAGATCATGAGCAATCACAAGACCTTTTCCAGAGGCACCACCCAGATCAGTATCGCTGACAGTACGGGCAATATGGCCAGCATGACGCTGTCAAACGGTGAAGGTTCGGGTTACGTGCTGCCGGGTTGCGGCATCATGCTGAATAACATGCTGGGTGAAGAAGATATCAATCCACATGGCTTTCATCAGTGGCCGTTCAACCGACGCATCGCCTCCATGATGTCGCCCTCACTGGTCATCGCAGATAATGGCGATGTCATTGCCACCGGATCAGGTGGTTCGAACCGTATTCGCAGCGCCATCATGCAGGTATTGATCAATCT
>JAPHUG010000112.1 GCA_026197195.1 Sedimenticola sp. | reverse complement strand
GCCTCAGTTGGTAGAGTGTCTCCTGAAGCAGCTCCTCCAATTACCGGAGAGCTTACTGATCGTCGCCAATGTTCGCGAGTGAACCCGATACATCTTTGATATCAAGTCCAGCACGACGTAGCCCCTGGTTGTATTTAACCACGGCAGAATCAATCAGACAGGGCTCTGAGTCCTGTTGCTGATCCGTTCTATCCTTTGCTATTGCCTCGGCAGTCAGAATCATTTTCGAAATCAGTTCGAACAGGGCTGTAAGGTCTTTTGTCCGCACTTCAGCCGCCTTCAGTGAACCGCTGTTTTCAAAGCGATGAAGCGCGTCAAGAAATACAGATACGGGTTTGGAATCGAACGCATGGGGATTGCTTTTTATAATGGTGAGCAACTGCCGTAAAGAGTATTTTCGCAATGCGCCAATAGCCATCTCGGTAAACGATAACAAGCGTCCTGCACGACTGAGTCGAATTGCCTTTAGGCCTTGAGGGTAGCCACTACCATCAAGTCGCTCATGATGCTCCTGGACAGCCCGGGCAACCTGTGGCGTATAGGCCTTGAACTGATTGAGTATGGTCGCGCCTACGATGGGATGACTGCGTACCTGCTGCCAGTGCTCAAGGTCCAGGTTCTGTTCCAGCGGCAGATCCCCCACGCCCAGATGGAGCTCGCCAATATCATGCAGAAGTCCGGCCGTTGCCAGGACCTCCAACTCTTTCTCGGGCAGTTTAAGCTCTTCCCCAATCAGTGTAATGGCCAGTGACACACGCAGGCTGTGTTCCAGTAATTCGGGGCGCAGATTATAGGCCACGGTTAATTTATTCTGGATGGGTAATTCAAGGTGGATGCGTTGACAGGACTGCTCAACAAAGCCCTCATTACGCAGTATTCGCAATAGGGTACCCGTTTCACTGGTACGGGCCATCAGTTCACACCCTATACCAATCAAAGTGTCATGATCCACGGCATTTTCGATATGGGTCGTGAAGTCGATCGGTTTAAGCAGTTTGTGATGCAGCAGACGATCAATTACATCCCGGTTAATTCGGGCCCCTTTCGGCAGGAGTTTGACGCCCTCGCTGGTGAGAATATTTTCGGTGCAGGTAACGGATTGCATATCACCCAGTTGGGCGACCTGCTGCAGGTAATTGGTATCAGTAATCGTCATGATCAGGAGGATGCCTGGCCGGGTTGTTCACGATCGGCAAGCCAGGTTATGAACGCCTGTTGAGGCATCGGTCTGGCAATATGGTACCCCTGTATCGTATCGCAGCCAAACTCGATCAGCGTCTGCTGTACAGGCTCCGTTTCTACCCCTTCTGCCACGATAGTCAGCGCCATTCGCTTTGCCATTTGGATTATGGTTTTGACCACGTGCTGGTCCAGTTCATCGTTAAGGATATTGAGAATAAAGGAGCGATCAATTTTCAACTCATCGGCCGGGAGTTGTTTGAAATAGGCAAGGGAGGAGTAGCCCGTACCGAAATCGTCAATGGATACGCCAATGCCGAGGTCCCGTATCTTACGCAGGACGGATGCACTGAAGGCGATATCCTGCATCAAGGCACCTTCCGTGATCTCCAGTGTAAGCAGTTTCGGATCGGTGTCCCATATCCCCAGGGCCTGGCTGATGGATTTGCTGAAGCTGCTGTCAGTCAGGTCCAGGGCGGATAGATTAATTGCGACCGAGAGTGGGTTAGCGGGGCCTCCCCATTCTCTTCGTTCGCGCAGAGCGGTGTTCAGTACCCACCAGGTGAGCTGCGGCATGATGCCGCTGCGTTCAGCCACGGGAATAAATCGATCGGGTGGAACCATGCCCTGGGTGGGGTGTTCCCAACGCAACAGCGCTTCCGCGCCGCTGATCTGTCCAGATGCCGTGTCGTACTTGGGTTGATAGTGAAGGTGCAGTTCGTTATTGACCAGGGCCCGCTCCAGGTCTCCCTCGATATCCCAGTTATCAACCACACTCTGGAGACCTTCAGCGTCAAATAGTTGATAGGGTTTTTGGGTGATTCTGGCGGCTGCACTGGCACGTTCTGCGTATTTACAAAGCTGCTCTGGGTCAGTGCTGTGCTCAGGTGAGAGTGCAAGCCCAATCGAGAAGGTGAGGGTGCGACTTTTCTCTTGTATCACGACAGGATGGCTCAGGATGCCCGCTATCTTATTGGCTGCAAGTATTGCATGGCCGCGATTCATGATGTTGGTGACAAGAATGGCATATTCAAAGGCCCCCAATCGGTAAATCCTGTCGTCAGGGCGCAGGGCCTGTTGCATCTGCTCGGCCAGCCTGAGGGTCTCTCTTTCCGTAGTGCGTGCCCCGAATAGAGAGGCCATGCGACGCATGCCATGCAGTTTGAATAGCATCAAGGCATTCTGTCCGGCAGAGGGGGAGAGCCTCTCTGTCAGCTGATCTAAAAACTGCGTCGGGGTTAAGATGGTGTCGTTTACTCTGGTCATCAGCTAGAAGTAGTAGTGACTGCTGTCCAGATTGTAGGCGCCGGGTGGCAGCCCCTTGGCAATGGTCAGGCGGTTGGCATCATCCTGTTCCAAACTGTCACGCAAATCAACTTCATAAAACTCCTCAAGCAGCTGTTTCTTTTTATCCAGTAACACCATGACCTTTGGCCGAAGGCGATAGTGTGGATTTTGACTGATAACCACCCCAACAGTTGCATCACTCAGTTCTACCAGACTGCCAACCGGGTAGATCCCGACCACCTGGATAAACTGTTCAACCAGCTCGGTCTGGAAGTCAACGCCACGCCATTGGTAAAGGGCCTCGATCGCCTCGTAGGCCGGCATAGGCTCGCAATAAGGCCGCTGAGAGGTGATGGCATCGTATGCGTCTACAATTCCTGCAATGCGCCCAAATAGGGGGATTTGATCACCTATCAATCCGGAGGGATAGCCGCTGCCATTATGTCGTTCGTGATGGGTGCGAATCATATCGAACACATCCTGCTTAACCCCGCGGGTCTGTTTGACCAGTTCGACGCCATACAAGACATGCTGTTTTATGGTTTCAAACTGTTTAGTAGTGAGTCGCTTGTCACTTCTCAACAGGGCTTTAGGTAATTTGGTTTTACCGATATCAAAAAGAAAGCAGCCGGTGGCCAGTGAGTTGAGTTGATCTTCTGGCAATCCCAAGTGTCTGCCGAAGGCTACGGCCCATACTGCGCAACTCATGGCATGGTGGTATGAGTATTGATCCATGCTCTTGAGGTGGGTTAGCCAGATAAAGGCATCCGGGTTGCGGACAATGCTCTTTACCATAGGGCTGATGGCTTTTTTCAATACTGGGAGATTGAGCCGTTTGTCGTTCTCTGCATCCTGCAGAAGGGTCTTGTAGGTGCTTCCCACCTGGCGATAATAGGTATCGGCGGTATCAAGCTCATCTTCTCTTGAGGTGGTTTTTTCGTATGTGATTCTTTCGCGTTGGGTCAGTTGATAGATTTGAGCAGCCTCAGAGGGTAGGGTGGCCTGCTCATTATCAATGAGCACCTGTTTTGGGATGGCATTGGCCCGGCTCTTCAGAATATCAACATAGACAAATTCACAATACTCCATGAGTGCATCCCGCTCCTTGCCAGAGCGGATCATGAAGCCCTGTATCGGATAGGGTGTCTCCAGCCAGGGACGATCGAGACTCGAGACGAACATCCCTGGCAGAAGATCTGATACTTTGATAGTCAGTACGATTAAATCCATGGGATCCTTGTTTGGATCTTGCTATTTTGTGTCCGATCAATTCTAGTTTTTCGGCAGACTAAAGGCTACCTTTAGCCATCCCAGGAGGATGAGTGCAATTACCTTATTTCTACCACTGATAGGAGGTTAGCCCCACAGATCGGTACTCAAATAGCGTTCACCGGTATCGGGTAGCATGGCCAGCAGGACCTTGTCACGGTAGGCCTCTGTTTTCGCCGCCTTGATCATGCCGGCAACTGCTGCGCCGGATGAGATGCCGGCAAAGATACCTTCCTGCTGAGCCAGAAAACGGGTGGTGTCGTAGGCCTCTTCCGTGGTGATCTGCAGGATCTGGTTGTAGATGTGGGTGTCGAGTGTCTCGGGTATGAAGCCGGGTGCGGTTCCCATGATCTTGTGTTTGCAGGCGATCCCTTGGGAGAGGATGGGAGAGTCGGCGGGTTCAGTGGCGATGATCTGAATGGCCGGGTTGTGCTGGTGCATGTATTTGCCAATACCGGAGATGGTGCCGCCAGTGCCGGTGGTGCAGACGATGGCATCCAGCTGGTCGCCAAAGTCGGCCCAGATTTCATCAGCGGTGGATTTATGGGCGTCCGGGTTATCCGGGTTGAAATGCTGTCCAACAAAAAACCAGCCGTTTTCTTTCGCCAGCTTTTTTGCCTCTTCAATGGCCCCTTTGGTGCCTTTCTCGGCGGGGGTCAGCACTAGCGCTCCCCCAAAGGCGCGCAGTATGGTCTTGCGCTCTTCGCTCATATCTTCGGCCATGACAAACACGGAGGGGTAGCCTTTTTGGGCCGCGATCATGGCCAGGCCAATGCCGGTGTTGCCGGAGGTGGGCTCAATGATGGTGTCGCCGGGCTTCAGGGTGCCCCGGCGTTCGGCGCATTCGATCATATTCAGGGCGGGCCGGTCTTTTACGGAGCCTGCCGGGTTGAAGCTCTCCAGTTTGACCCAGAGTTCGGCGGCCAGGCTGCCTTGTACCTTGTTGAGGCGGATAACAGGGGTGTTACCGATGGTTTGCAGAATATTTTCGTATTTCATGGGAATCGCCGACTGATAAACAGCCCGGGATAATAGCCTATTTGCTCTGTTTCTGCTTCAGAGATCAATTGGCAGGTAAAAAAAGACAAAGCGATCCTGCTCAAAAGTGATGCGCAGTGAAGCGCCCCGGTAGAGGGCATAATCCACATAACTGGGAATGGCGCTGTTGGCATGACACTCACTGGCGTGTTGGGGGGATTCGAAATCCCGATCCCGGTCATACCAGGAGAGCAGCATATGTTGGCCAATGAGCCTCTCCGCCTCCTGGTTGGCGATCGCCATGGCCTCCCTGTAATCGACGGGTGGTGGCTCGGGCTCAAGATTGACCTGAGTGACCTGGCTGTAATCGGGTGCGGTGGGCCTATTGCAATGATGATTCCCCATGGTCGTCTCCTGAGTGGCAATTCTGAGCTTGATCATAGCCTGGGAATGTCGTCAGGGCATACATGTGGGCGGTTTCGCTGCTATATTTTAGTCAAACCGTAGAAATGAGACGTGCCGCACAAAGGATTTTCCAGTGTTGGCCGCTATAACGGATTGGGACGTCAGGAATAGGGCAGGAGAGAAGCATGTCGACAGATAGCAGTACGCAAACCCATGGACTCTACAGTTCAGAGCAACTGGTGCAGGATTCACTAACATTGATCTCGCTGCCTGCGGCCTACACGCGTCTTCAGGAGGTGATGGCCTCGGAAGAGAGCAACATGAAGGACGTGGCGGATGTCGTCTCTCTTGACCCCGCACTGGCGGCTCGCCTGCTACGTATTGCGAACAGTGCCTACTACGGCCTTCCCTCTCAGGTTGATACGGTGACCCGGGCCGTCAATATACTGGGGATTCAGGCGATTCATGATCTGGCTCTGGCCACCAGCGTGGCGCAGGCCTTTGATGGTGTACCCAATGAACTGATGGATATGAGCACCTTCTGGTATCGCAGTGTCATGTGTGGGTTCCTGGCGCGTGAGCTGGGTAAGGCGTGCGGCATGAAGAGCAATGAGAGTCTGTTTGTCAGAGGTCTGTTGCTGGACCTTGGCCACCTGGTGCTCTATAGCCGTTTCCCCAATGAGTCTCGCCAGGCGCTGGCCGATTCGGGTGACGACTTGATACGGCTATTCAGCATGGAGCGTGATCTGATAGGGTGTGATGCCAATGAGGTGGGGCTGGATTTGATGAAGTCCTGGAAGCTGCCTGAGAGTTTTGTCGATTCGTTTGCCTATCTGCAACGACCCGAGGGGAGTGAGTCGAATGCCAAGGAGGTTGCCCTGTTGCATATCGCGGCATGGATCACCCATGGCCTGAATACCGATCTGTTACTGGAGCAGATGTTTGAGAGGATCAGCCCTTCGGCCTGGAATTTGACCGGCTTGAGTCAGCGTCAGGTTGAGCAGGTGACGGATGCGGTTTCGGGTGAGATGATCGAGGCGATGTACAGCATCTTTGCGGTGGACGACAGCGCCATTTAGTGGCAAGCGCTATCGGCTGTTATAACAGCCGTTGATTCTACTGACGCCCAGGCCCCTTAATGGCCTGGGCGTTTCTGTTATTCAAAGCTTTGAGTCAATATCACCAATCTGTCGAGGCGATTGCGTGCTTCACCACTGGCGATGGCCTTTGAGGCACACTCCACGCCTGCTTGCAGGGTGTTGGCCACGCCCGCCGTATAGATAGCGGCTCCGGCATTAAGCTGAACAATATCCCGGGCCGGGCCTGGCTTGTTATCCAGTACATCCCGAATGATACGCAGACTCTCTGTTGCATCGGCCGCTTTCAGCTGGTCGATAGGGGTGCGTTTCATGCCAAAATCTTCTGGCTGTATGCTAAAGCGCCTCACCTGGCCCTCTTTCAGCTCGGCCACTTCTGTACGGTCACCGATACTGATCTCATCCAGGCCATCCCGGGAGTGCACCACCATCACGTGTCGACTGCCCAGTTTCTGCAATACCTGGGCAAGTGGTTCAACCAGCTCCTCAGAGAAGACACCCAGTAGCTGATTGGGTACACCGGCAGGATTGGTCAAGGGACCCAGTACGTTGAAGATGGTGCGAGCCCCCATCTCCTTGCGGGGACCGATAGCGTGCTTCATGGCACTGTGGTGGCCAGGGGCGAACATGAAACCGACGCCGACTTCACGCACGCATTGCTCAACCTGTTCGGGTGACAGGTCCAGGCGGATACCGGCGGCCTCCAGGGCGTCTGCTGCCCCTGATTTACTGGAGACCGAGCGGTTGCCGTGTTTGGCGACATTACAGCCCGCGGCCGCGGCTACAAACATGGAGGCGGTGGAGATATTGAAGGTGCCCGATGAGTCACCCCCTGTGCCCACGATGTCCACCGTGTTGGGCAGGTCGCTGATGGCAACGCCGCTGGCCAGTTCCCGCATCACAGACGCCGCCGCAGCGATCTCTGTGATCGACTCACCCTTCATTCTCAGTCCGATTAGAAAACCGCCAATCTGAGCCGGTGTGGCACCGCCGGTCATGATGGTGCGCATCACGCTGGTCATCTCTTCGCTAGAAAGATCCTTGTGGGCGAGTACCTGATTGATTGCCTGTGGCATCTCCATTGGCTATCCCCTCTTGTTCTGTAATTGAATGCTATTTGTTATCCAGGAAATT
>JAPHUG010000136.1 GCA_026197195.1 Sedimenticola sp. | reverse complement strand
TCGATCAGTTTCTTGGCCGTCTGGATATGGTTGCGAAGGTCTTTGTCGCGAATCTGGAACGCCAGCCAGGCCCCTTTTGCTTTGTACTTGCGCAGGCAGTCGCATATCCATAACAACAGCCCTTCGTCTTCAAGTGCGGCACTTGAGATGCTGATAAAGAAATTGACCTTGCGACCCTCTTTACGCTGTTCTGCCAGCTCTTCAATGGCTCTATCAATGACCCAGCGATCCACTTTGGCCATCTGTTCGCCCTGTTTGGCGTGCTTGATGAAATAGTCCGGTAGAATCTCTTCATTGTTATTATCAAGCAAGCGGGTCAGGACGGCATAATTTTCACGGCTATCGCCCTGCAGGCTAACAATGGGTTGGTAAACAAGTCGGAACCGATCGTTTTCAAGCGCGTGTTGGATCAGTTGGTTAATGCGTGCTTCATCACCCGTGTTGTCCTCACCAAAACTGGCCTGCATCTCACTGGCATCATAAAACGAGATGGCATTACCACCATCGTTACTCCTGGCGGATTCATACGCATGATAGGCCTGATTGATAAAGTCCTGGCTGTTGCTGACCTCTTTATTAAACAGGGTGGCGCCAATACAACAGGTAATGTTCACTTCCTGATAGATGTAGTCCTCAATGATCTGTCTTATCTTGTCAGCGGTTGACTCAGCATCCTGATGGTTATCTATTCTGCTAAGAATGGTGAAGGAGTGGTCGCCAAAACGCGCCAGCAGATCGTTTTCGTTAATAGTGCTCGATAGGATCTGGGCCAGCTCTTTCAGGAGGTTATCGCTTGAGATAATGCCCAGGTCGGCGCGTATCTCGGCAAAGTTGTCGATGACAATATAGAACAGTGTGCTGGTCGTATCGTCTTCATGAAGAGAGGTGATCTGCTGTTCCAGTTTTCCCATGAAGTATTGACGATTGGCCAGCCCTGTCTGGGTGTCCTGGTTGCTCAAGAGCTCAATGGTATGCTCCAGCTCCTTGCTCTGTGAATCATTTCGGATGACGATCTGTGTGCAGGGTTCACCATCATAGGTGGCGGGCGAGAACTCCAGTTTTGCATCAAAGGTATCCCCCGCGCTGTTTTGACACTCAACGCGCAGTTCCTGTTTCTCGTTACCCAGGGTTTTAAGGAATGATTTAATGCTTTTGTGATCTTTGGCGGAGACCATGTCAAGGATTGGAAGCCCTTCCAGTTCATCCATATTGACATAGCCAAACATCTCCAGATAGGTAGAGTTGGCTTGCATATGCATGCCTTCATGAATATAGGCTATCGCATCTTGAGAGCTGGCGATCAGTGTCGTACAACGGGCCTCTGCTTCCTTCAGTTGCTGCTGGGTCTCTACGAGTGTTTTGCGTATTTGCAGATCACCCGCTTCCCTGATGATGACCAGCTGAAGATGTTCGGTATCAGTCGCTGAAATAACATCGCGCGCGCCATTGCGCATGGCTTCCAAGAGGGTTTTTGGCTCAATATCCTGGTCTTTATAAAGGATTACGCAAGGGATGTCGTTGAATGCTGTACGGCAAAGTTTTGCTGTCGTTTCATACTGCGCTTTGTTAGCGGGCATGGTAAACAGAATAAGATCGGGTTGCTCAGCATCGGCAACGTCTATTAGCTTGTCGTAATCATTAACGATGGTTGGGTGAATGACCAGGCCAGCATTACGGAGTGTACTGACATAGCTCTCCGCATCATTCAATGAGTCCTCAATAACGAGCAGTCTGAGCGGTGTGTCGGTTTCAAGGTGTCCATTCATAAGGCGAGGCTGTCCAAAGTTTTATGCTTTGAGGTTCTATACCTGAACACGGTCAGAGTGTTGACCAGATTGAATCGAAATCTGAATCATGGGCGTCTTCTGGGTTTTTCTCTTCACCCGGTTCGGGTGAAAGATAGGAGAACTGGAAATGCGAAAAGGCACCTGTGGTCTCCAGTAAACGTGTCAGCTTTGCTTTTCTTTTTGAGCTACCTGATCTGATCACGACGCCATCGTCAACCTTAAATGGAAGCGTTGGCAAGATCAGGCTTGCCGGTCGTTGTGATGACTTCATCTCCGGTAAGAGGAGGCCCTTTTGCGGAATACTGCTGGGATTGTCACTGCTAATGCGGTCAATGAGTACCGCAGAGGCATTGGGCGATATCATCTGCATGCCCAGTTGCAGGCCTTGCCCAGGGGTATATTTCATCCAGCGGCTGATGCCTATTCCGAACTGATTTGTTTGGGTCGCAGATTGAATGCCAATAATCTCCCCGATTTTTATTTTCGGGGCATTGAGTCCTTGCCAATGTATGCAGTAACCGCCAGCACTTTCATTGACCGTTTTGCAGGCAAACGTTTCAAACTGCTGTTCTGACTGGCCGGCTGCCCAGGTAGGAACACCCATGTGGCCAAATCCTGGTTCATCAAAGCTGCTGGCAACGATGGTCTCCTGTACCGTCTCATCAAACCCGTCAAGCGTCAGTTTTTGCTCAGAAACGGAGTAGAGCGACTGGTTAAGCGCATTCCCATCTTTTTGATCAACCCAGTTGAGTTGATTGTCATCCTGCTGCTCTGTGTCGAACTCTTCCTCTGTCTCTTCAGGTGTCAGCAGGGTGTGTGTCGCTGTTATGCCAACAGCGACTTTGAGTTCAAAATTAAGTTTGGTGCGGACGAATTCCCGTTTGGGTTCTGTGCTTAGCACCTGGATCAGCTGTCGTAATAAGTGCGCCGAAGGCTGTTTTCTGGAGGGGCTGTTTCCACCCCGCTGCTCCGCGGATAGGTCGTCAAAAGTCGCTTTCAGGCTCTGGACCAGTGACTGGGTATTCAGTGTCCGATAGCGCTGACTGAGTGTCTGAGTCTCTAGAGAACTGTGTTTTGGCGGGGCATCCGCCGTCAATCGCGCGACAAAATGATAGGGTGTCAGTGCAGTCTCTGCCGGTATATCCAGTTCAGTCTGCTCGGCCCATTCGTCTAGCGAACGGTGCATAAACTCTATTTCACGTTGCCGCATCCGATAAGGGGCACAGATCGAAAAGAGTAGAACCTGTTTATAGAGGCCTTCGATGGTGCTGACAGCCTTGTCATCTTTCCCATCCTTTATTGGAAGCGTATGAATCCTGTTCTGTTCCGCATAGGCATACAGCAGGTGTATCTCTTTCCATACCGTGGGTGGAATGGGGTCATACACAATGGCTGATTGATAGAGCACCATTGAGAGGAACCGAATAACACGATGGATGGCGATAATGAGCAGTTTTCGATCAAACTTTCCTGCGCTGCCGGCGATCATGTTTTCAATGAAGATTTTGTATGCCAGTGCCAGCTCGGTATACAGCTCTCGGTTCAGGACGGCGATCTTTCGGTTTTTGGCTGTCAGGGGGAACGGAACATCGTAATAGTATTTGTGCAGATTGGCAGAAATGTAGCTGATAGGGTGTCTGAAAAGTTCAGCAACTTTAATTCTGTTGGTGCTGGGCAGGTCCAGCCGATTAAATTCAACGATGGTTTTGAATACCTGCCGGGAAGTTTCACCGACATTCGCCATTGGCAACGAGCCAACCCAGTTGGAGACTGCTTTCGGGTTCGATAGCATGGAACCTGCAGGCGCAGCGGTGCGCTCAGGTAATTTAAAACCGAGGGTGTTCTGTATCTCCATGAAATCGTTACAATCCTGACTAAAAATATCAGCAGCAACCGGCTGCGAGCAAATTATACATGATAGTTATCGGCAGAAAATGATCCTACTATAGTAATATTTTGATTGTAAGGGAGTTTCTGCTTTGAGCATACGCTATTTTTGCCGTTTTTTAGGTCAGAATGCCGGTTGCTTGGCCGCCAGTCCAGCCTGTTCTCTCACCCATTTTGGGACCAGGTAGCCGGGCAGGTTATCGCGTAGTTGAATTTGCAGTTGCTGGGCGATCTCCTCGTTGACCTCAAAGTGGGCAGCGCCCTGCACTTTGTCGAGCATATGCAGATAATAGGGCAGTATGCCGGCCTCAAATAGCGCATGGCTGAGCTGGGTCAGGGTTGTCAGGCAGTCATTTACGCCCTTGAGTAGAACGGATTGATTGAGCAGGGTGATCCCCCCCCGTTTCATTTCGTTGAGACGCTCCGCCAGTGCAGGGGTGATCTCTCTGGCATGGTTGATATGCAGCACCAGAACACTCCTGAGGCGGCTGGAAAAGAGTATCTGGCGGAAGTCCCGGGTTAACCTTGACGGGATAACCACGGGCAAACGGGTATGGATGCGTAAACGCTTTAAATGAGTCAATCGATCCAGTTGTGCGACCAGTTCGGCTAGCCGTCCATCTGAAAGCGTCAGGGGGTCACCACCACTCAGAATAATCTCATCGATATCGGTCGCCTGGGCGATATAGTCGATGGCCTTTTGCCATTTATCCCGGTAGATCGTTGATTCCTGGTAGGGGAAATGGCGGCGAAAACAGTAGCGACAGTGAACGGCACAGCTTCCACTGGCGATCAACAGCAGGCGACCCCGGTATTTATGCAGCACACCCGGAATCAAGCTGGTATCGAGATCACCCACCGGGTCTGAAACGAAGCCCTCTGTGATCCGCTGTTCCGCGCCAAGCGGCAGTACTTGACGTAGCAGGGGGTCTTCCGGGTCTCCCTTTTTGATCAGTTCTGCAAATTCACGGGGAATTTTAAGGCCAAATTGGCTGGCCGCAAGACGCGCTTCTGGGAGTAGATGTTTATCCAGTTGCAGGTAGCTGAATAGCTCATCAATGTCGGTAAATGCGGTGGAGAGCGCCTGTTGCCACAGGGGAGTCTGACATACAGGCTCTATTCGATGTATCATGCGCGTTTCCAGTCGGTTGTTTGGTGAGGACAAGATGGCAACGTATAGTACC
>JAPHUG010000012.1 GCA_026197195.1 Sedimenticola sp. | reverse complement strand
TGATATTGGGCTGTTGCAACATGAGCTTGCCAAACAGCATACGACCCTGTTCTCCACCGGAGATTACCTTCACAGACTTGGTTATATCATTCTGCGAAAACAGCAGACGCCCCAGTGTGCCACGAATCACCTGTTCGTCGTCTTTCTCCTGACCCCACTGTTCCATCCAGGAGTAGAGATCTCTATCCAGTTCAAATTCATCGGCATGGTCTTGAGCAAAGTAACCAATATTGGAGTTTCCAGACCATTTTACCTCGCCACTGTCCGCTTCCAGGTCACCTACCAGGGTACGCATCAAGGTTGTTTTACCAATACCATTGGCACCAATGATCGCGACACGCTCGCCCACCTCAACTTGCAGGTCGAGATTCTTGAACAGCGGATCAGCGTCGTAACCCTTGGTCAATCCCTCAACCTCAAGCGCCAAACGATACAGCTTTTTAGTTTGGTTAAAGCGGATAAACGGACTGACTCGACTGGAAGCCTTCACCTCGTCCAGCTGGATCTTCTCAATCTGTCGGGCACGCGAGGTGGCCTGCTTCGCCTTTGATGCATTGGCACTGAAGCGGCTGACAAAGGTTTGTAGCTCGGCAATCTGGGCCTTTTTCTTGGCATTCCCCGACAGCAGACGTTCCCGCGCCTGGGTGGCTGCGGTCATATACTCATCGTAGTTGCCAGGGTAGATACGCAGCTCACCATAATCGAGATCGGCCATGTGGGTGCAGACACTGTTTAGAAAATGACGATCATGCGAAATGATAATCATGGTGCTATTCCGCTGATTAAGCACCCCTTCCAGCCAGCGTATGGTATTGATATCCAGGTTATTGGTGGGCTCATCCAGCAGCATGATATCCGGATCAGCGAACAGGGCCTGGGCTAGCAGCACGCGCAGTTTCCAGCCAGGGGCGACCTCACTCATCAGCCCAAAGTGTTGCGACTCAGGGATATCCAGTCCCAGCAGCAACTCACCTGCACGGGCCTCGGCACTGTAACCATCCAACTCGGCAAACTCGACTTCCAGTTCTGCCACTTTCATGCCGTCATCTTCACTCATTTCAGGTAATGAGTAGATGCGATCACGCTCCCGCTTGACCTCCCAGAGCCGGTCATAGCCCATGATGACGGTATCAATAACGGTAAAGTCTTCGAAGGCAAACTGATCCTGCCGGAGTTTTCCCACTCGCTCGTTGCTATCCACTTTCACATGACCAGCCGAAGGCTCCAGATCACCGCCCAGAATCTTCATCAGGGTAGACTTGCCACAGCCGTTGGCCCCTATCAGGCCAAAACGGTGACCGTTGCCAAACTTGGCCGAGATATTCTCAAACAAGGGTTTGGCACCAAATTGCATGGTGATATTAGCGGTAATAATCACATTATAATCCGATCAGCAGAGCCATCGCACAACCAAGTGGCCATTCGATGAAATAGAAAAAGAGTCTCGATGCCCTTTCAGAGCATTCGACCAACATATAATCCGGGTAAAAAGGCCACAGACAGACCGTCTGTAGTCGACTAGGCAGCTATACAACCTATACAAAATCGTGCGTATGGTAGTGAAAAGCAGCTGTTTATTCAAGCAAGACGGCTCAGGCTCCGCCTGTATATCAACATATGCCTTTTTATTCCTGTCGGCATCGCAGGAATCAAAGTGCTCCTGTTCTGAATCTGCCCACCAGAACAAATGAGACTTAAAGGTTCCCTGAATAAAAACATCCCTGTAAAATTCCCCTTTTGAATGATTTCAGCGGAGCAGCAGCACAATGGGCAGAGCCTATCAAAATCGTAAAGTGTCCATGGCTAAAACAGCTGACGCTAAAGCGAAGGTGTACAGTAAATATGGTCGGGAAATATATGTCACCGCAAAGTCCGGAGGCATCGATCCGGCAGGCAACCTTGCCCTGCGGGGATTGATCGAGCGGGCCAAGAAAGACCAGGTACCCACCCACGTTATAGACAAGGCGATAGACAAGGCCAAAGGCAGCGGCGGTGAAGATTTCTCCCCAGCCCGCTATGAAGGCTTCGGACCTGGCGGTTGCATGGTGATGATCGACTGCCTGACCGATAACCCCAATCGTACCTTTGGGGATGTCCGCCAGTGTTTCACCAAAACGAAGTGCAAAATTGGCACCCAGGGCACCGTCAGCCACATGTTTGACCACGCCGCAATCCTGGCCTTTGCACATGATGATGAAGATGCCGTTCTGGAAGCCCTACTTGGCGCCGATGTTGATGTAACAGACATCGAAAGTGACGATGGGAAGATCACCCTCTTTGCACCCCACACCGAATACTACAAAGCCAAGCAAGCCTTGCTTGATGCCTTTGGTGAAATCGATTTCGATGTAGATGAAATTCAGTTCCTGCCACAAGGCAGCACACCTGTAACCGGTGATGATGTTGAAATGTTCGAGAAGTTTATCGATATGCTAAATGATCTTGATGATGTTCAGAATATCTATCACGATGCTGAAATTGAAGCGGCAGAG
>JAPHUG010000013.1 GCA_026197195.1 Sedimenticola sp. | reverse complement strand
GTGGTCATCTGCCGTTCCTGGATGGGTGACACCCGACCCTTGGGATGCAAGATGAAGATGTCAATCCGCTCCTGACCCCGCACGCCATAAATCGCGGCTGAGCCGGTATCACCCGAGGTGGCACCAAGGATATTCAGGCGCCCACCACTGCGCTCCAGCAGCAACTCAAACAGATTACCCAGGAACTGCAGCGCCACATCCTTGAAGGCGGCCGTAGGCCCATGAAACAGCTCGAGGATTTTTAACTGACCCTTTTCAACCACAGGGGTCACCTCAGGGTGGGTAAAACTGGCATAGGAGCGCCCCACCAGCTCTTCCAACTCCGATCGCGAGACATCCTCACCGACAAAAGGGAGCATCACCTCAACGGCCAACTCATTAAAGGAGAGCCCTGCCCACTGTTTCAGTGTGGCGGCATCAACCTGTGGAAACGACTCCGGTAACAACAGGCCGCCGTCGGTCGCCAAACCCATCATTACCGCTTGAGAAAAAGAAACCGGCTCTATGCCACCACGGGTGCTCAGATAACGCATGCTTGATCGTCCTCGATCCTAAAATTTCGTAAGAATAGAACAACTCCCAAGTATACCAGTCTTGCGAGAAGTTTCAGATTCAAAACAACAACTAAATAAACCGCTTGTAAATATTTCGAAGGCGTATTGCGTATTTGATATTTATACCATAAGATGCTGTTTACGCTATATTTTTATGCAAGTATATTTGCAAATAAGCATATTCGGAGAGTGCCTGTTCAATGACAAAGCTGACCAATCTGGGTAGCCGAATCCGAAAACTGAGAGATCGCCGGGGTCTGACCCAGGCCTCACTGGCTGATAAAATGGCCATCTCTCCCAGCTATCTGAACCAGATCGAGAACGATGCACGACCACTCAACAAGCGCATTCTAACCAAGCTTGAGCTGGCGCTGAACATTGACTTTACCGACTGGGCGGAAGATGAAGACCGTCGCGCCAATCAACTCAGAGAGTCACTCAACGATCCGCTGTTTCGTGGTGCAGATATTCCGATCCATGAACTCAGAGAAGTGGTCTCCACCTCTCCCCGGCTGGCCGACAGATTCCTGCAACTGTTTCGTGCCTACCAGCGACTACAGGTCGACCACCAGACCCTAGCCGAATCAATCGCTGGTGAAGAACGTATCAAGGCCCTGCACGGTGCCCAATTCCCCTATGAAGAGGTGAGAGACTTTTTCTATCGCCGCAACAATCATATCGAGTCGCTGGATCATGCTGCCGAAACACTCTTTATTAAACAGGCGTTCTCTATCGATGACCTCGAACAAGGGCTGGCCGACTTTCTAAAACAGAACTACCAGATTGAAGTAAAGCTCAACAGCTTTGAAGAGAATCGATCCATACAGAAGAAGTTCGATTCGGAAAACAAGATACTCTATGTCACAAAACCCTCATCACCGGCACGCCGGGCCTTCCATATCGCCCATCAGATCGCCCTGCTGGTCTTCCCGGAGCTGATCAATCGTGAACTGGAAGACGCCGAACTGGTTAGCACTCAGGCCCAGGCAATCTGCCGGGTTGGACTTGCCAACTACTTTGCCGGCGCCTTGCTGATGCCCTACTCCCAATTCCTGACCAACGCCAAGCGTCTGCGCTATGACATCGGCTGTCTGAGCGGTCTCTATGGCACCAGTTTTGAACAGGTTTGTCACCGTCTCAGCACCATGCAGCGACCAGGCAACAAGGGAGTGCCATTCTACTTTGTCCGGGTAGACATGGCTGGCAATATTTCCAAGCGCCAGAGCGCCACCAGCTTTCACTTTGCGCGGCTCGGCGGTGTCTGCCCACTGTGGAATGTACACGAGGCGTTTTCATCGCCAGGCACCATACTCAGGCAGCTCGCCCGAATGCCGGACGGCAAGACCTACCTCTGTCTCGCCAGGACCGTGCATGAGAGCGGCACCAGCTACCTGAACCCTCAGCGCAAATTTGCCATTGGACTGGGCTGCGAAATCAAGCACGCGGACAAACTGATCTACTCGACCGGGTTAAATCTGGACGACAGCGCCGCGGTAGAACCGATCGGCGTCAGCTGCCGCGTCTGCGAACGACGTAACTGTCCACAGCGCGCCTTCCCGCCCCTCTCCAGGCGGATTAGCATCGATGAAAACTCCCGCAGCGCCTTCCCCTACTCTTTTGAAGGTTCAGAAGATACGGAAAACCATTAGGAGCCTCAGTTCAAGCAATGAAAGAACAGCAGAAAAGTAATGACCGCAAAGCACACTGGGAACAGATCTACAGCAACAAGTCATCTGAAGATGTGAGTTGGTTCCAGCCCAAACCGGGCCGCTCATTGGCCCTGATTAACGATGCCGGCATTACCAAAGATCAAGCCATTATCGATGTCGGTGGAGGCGCCTCTCGACTGGTCGATTATCTATTGCAGGCTGGTTATCAGCAGGTTACCGTACTCGATATTGCGCAAGCTGCACTGGCTATCAGTCAGCAACGACTGGGGCATAGCGCCAAACAAGTTGAATGGCTGACAGCGGATGCCACGGCGTTCAAGCTTGACCATCCTGTACAGCTCTGGCATGACCGCGCCGTGTTCCACTTCCTCACCCAGGCCCGTGACCGGGATGCCTATATCCGCAACCTGAAAAACACCCTCACCCCAGAAGGCACACTCATCCTCGCCGCCTTCTCCCCAGAAGGCCCAAAGCAGTGTAGTAACCTGGATATTGTGCAGTATGACGCCCAGCGCATCACGATCGAACTCGGCCCCCTGTTCAAACTCAAGCACATGGAACAGGAAGCCCACACCACACCATCAGGTGCTGTGCAGTCATTCAATTACTTTGTGTTTGGCTACCACCCCTAACAGACGGCATCACTCCGAGTTCGCTACCAGCCTGCAAGAAAAAAGTTCATCTACATTAAACTCTCTGATAATCTACCGAGAAATTTAGGAACACCTACTTGGCAGGATGCTGAAAACCCCTCTTTCATTATCCTCTCGCCGATCTTCCTTTTACTTGCGTGGAAATATAATGCGTAAAACGAACTGTCAGAATCGACAATATATTCTCAGCTGTATATTGTGCTGAACGTGTCAGCCGTATAATTAGCGGTTAGCCTTTAAAAATGAGCACCGAAGCTGCAACGCAATGGATCTTGATTTTTGGCCCACTGGCGATAAGTCCAGGGCCGGCTAATGTGCTATTTGGGGCATTAGGCAATTCATTTGGGGTGCGGGATAGCATCCCATTTTGGCTGGGTACAAACATCACATGCATATTTCAGTCACTGGCTATTGGGTTGGGACTAGGCTACGTTATTTCAACCTATCCGGCTGCAACAGTAGTTATAAAGTTTTCTGGCATTGTGTTTTTACTCTATTTGGCATATCGATTTTTCAGGCTTAGCGTTACAGAAGAAAAATCAATTAAACCGCTAAGTTTTAAAGAGGGTGTTGTCGTAGAATTATTAAATGCCAAGTACCTAATGATTCCTACAATAATGTTTACCCAGTTTTTTTCACCTGAAAATGATGGGTTATCACAGGTGTTTGTGCTCACATTAGCCCTAGCCGTGTTAACTATGTCAAGTAATATGGCGTGGGTATTCGGTGGGAAGGTGCTTACAAAAATTAGTGTCGAATCAAAGTCACAAAAAGGCCATGGCATGGTGTTTGGTTTAATGCTAGGCGTTACTGCATTATGGCTACTAATAGGCTAACAATATGCTCCCCACTGTACACTATCGCTTTAACTACTTATTGACATATCATTTATGGTATATATACTAAATATAGTATGTGGCTAATCTATGAACATCGGAAAGTTCCGAAACAGCTAAGTAAGATTCCCACGGAAATCTTGCAACGTTACGAAAAATGGAAAGATATCGTTCGGTTATCCGGACCTGACGGGTTAAGACTCATCCGTGGCTTTAATGATGAGGCCCTTAAGGGTGAATGGAAGGGTTTTCGCTCCTCGCGGTTAAGTCAACAATATCGAGTGATTTATGCCATCGATCACGACAATATTCTTGTGAAAATTGTTGAAGTAACTCCTCATGATTATCGGAGGAAGTAATATGAAAGAGTACCAAAAAGCTAAAAAGACGATAGAAGTATCGATTGGAGATTCTGTTCGCATTATTCGTGAATTACAGGAGCTAAGCCAAAATCAGCTAGCGGAGTTGACAGGTATTCC
>JAPHUG010000328.1 GCA_026197195.1 Sedimenticola sp. | reverse complement strand
GACGCCATCGGTGACGGACTTTTTAACCTTTTTCCGCACGCTGCTCGGTTTTGCCATCTGAAATGTTCCTGTGAACTATTATCTGAAAACAGTCTCGGTTTAATACCGATG
This sequence comes from Sedimenticola sp., assembly GCA_026197195.1. GTDB lineage: Bacteria > Pseudomonadota > Gammaproteobacteria > Chromatiales > Chromatiaceae > Sedimenticola. The sequence continues at coordinate 2,889 of JAPHUG010000328.1, read as the reverse complement.
ATGTTTTTATCGCTTAATAGGACGACGCGGGCCTTTACGGGTACGCGCATTCGTCTTAGTACGTTGACCACGCAGCGGTAAACCGCGGCGATGTCGGATTCCACGATTACAACCAAGGTCCATAAGACGCTTGATGTTCATCGAAATTTCACGGCGAAGATCACCCTCAACAGTAAACTTAGCTACTTCCGTACGAAGGGCTTCAACTTCACCTTCAGTCAGGTTTAATATCTTCGCATCTTTTGCAACACCAGCAGCTTCACAGATGCTTGCTGCACGGGTAGAACCGATACCATAGATCTCCGTCAACGCGATTACGGCGTGCTTACGATCCGGGATGTTGACGCCTGCAATACGGGCCATCGGGTAACTCCTGAAAATACAATTATCAGCTCACGTCGAGCGCGGTGAACGCACAACTTTAACTGGATTTCTAAACTAAATCAAGCGAAAAAGCACTTAGCCCTGACGCTGCTTGTGTCTAGCTTCTTTGCAGATCACACGTACAACGCCATTGCGTCGGACGATCTTACAGTTTCTGCAAATCTTCTTTACAGACGCCCTTACTTTCATGACTCAATCTCCAAAAAATACGGTGGAATCAGCCGGTGTTAACGCAGGAGACCTGCACCACCACCTTTCAGATTCGCTTTCTTCATCAGTCCTTCATACTGGTGCGACATCATATGAGCCTGCACCTGAGCCATGAAGTCCATGACAACAACAACAATAATCAACAAGGATGTTCCACCAAAGTAGAAAGGAACATTCCAGCCAACAATAAGAAACTCTGGCAACAGACACACGGCCGTAATATAGATTGCGCCAGCCATCGTCAGACGAGACATCACTTTATCGATGTAACGCGCTGTCTGCTCACCTGGTCTATAGCCAGGGATAAAGGCCCCTGACCGCTTTAGGTTATCCGCCGTCTCTTTCGAGTTAAACACCAGGGCGGTATAAAAAAAGCAGAAGAACACAATCGCCAGAGCATACAGCAGTACATAAATCGGTTCGCCAGGCGCAATCTTACCGACGATATCCTGCAACCAACGCATATTTTCCTGTGTACCCAGCCACTGACCAAGAGTGGATGGAAACAGAATGATACTTGATGCAAAGATCGGCGGAATAACGCCGGCCATATTCAGTTTCAACGGAAGATGGCTACTTTGCGCAGCAAACATTTTTCTACCCTGCTGGCGCTTTGCGTAGTTGACCGTGATTCGCCTTTGACCACGCTCTACAAAGACAACAAATGCTGTCACCGCTACGGCAAGTGCAAAAAGCACCAGCACGGTGAGCGCATTCATCTCACCTGTACGAACAAGCTCCAGGGTTCCACCAATGGCCGACGGCAAGCCCGCCACGATACCCGCAAAGATAATCAGTGAAATACCATTACCCAAGCCACGCTCTGTAATCTGCTCACCCAACCACATCAGGAAGAGCGTTCCAGTTACCAGTGAAACCGCCGCGGTCAGGATAAAGCCTGGCCCCTGAAGCGAAACCACCGGCACCCCGCCTGCCTGTTGTGACTGCAAGGCAATAGCTATACCGACAGCCTGGAAGGTCGCCAGCACCACGGTTCCATACCGAGTGTACTGTGTAATGGTACGCCGTCCCTGCTCGCCCTCTTTCTTAAGCTGCTCAAGCTTTGGAACAACCGCCGTCATGAGCTGCATAATAATTGAAGCAGAGATATACGGCATGATGCCAAGTGCAAAGAGACTTGCACGTTCCAGCGCCCCACCCGAGAACATGTTAAACATGTCAAGAATGCTGCCCTGCTGCTGATCGAACAACACAGCAACAGCCGCTGGGTTGACGCCCGGAACAGGGATAAATGTACCAATACGAAAAACCAGCAACGCACCTATAACGAACAGTAAGCGCTGACGCAGTTCGGTAAATTTACCTGCAGCGGCGAGTCCGCCGGAATTTGCACCCTGGCCGGCCATTTATTCCTCGATTTTTCCGCCAGCCGCTTCAATAGCAGCACGAGCGCCTTTAGTGACACGTAGGCCTTTTACCGTAACAGCACGATCAACCGCTCCAGAAAGAATGATCTTCGCACGCTTCATACTGAAGGGAAGAACATCAGCCTCATACAGCGCATTCATGTCGATGACATCGCCTTTGACCTTTGCTAGCTCATCCAGGCGCACTTCTGCTGTTAATCTGCCTTTACGGGAAGTAAAGCCTACTTTTGGCAGGCGACGTTGAAGCGGCATCTGCCCGCCTTCAAAACCAACCTTACGGAAACCACCAGAGCGTGACTTCTGACCCTTGTGGCCACGACCGGCCGTTTTACCCAGGCCACTACCAATTCCGCGACCAACGCGTTTGGCATCCTTAGTAGAACCCTCTGCGGGCTTAATGGTATTCAGACGCATCTCAAGCCTCCTCAACCTGAACCAGATAGTTCACTTTATTGACCATGCCACGGGTTGCCGGTGTATCTTCTACCAGCACACTGTGACGAATGCGTCGCAACCCAAGACCGCGAACGCAGGCCTTATGGCTTTCCAACCGGCCATTGGTGCTGCGAAGCAGGGTTACTTTCATCATTTTCTTTTCGCTCATGACTTACCCCAGGATCTCTTTAACTGACTTGCCACGCTTAGCAGCAACAGTTTCAGGATCAGTCATCTCGGTCAGCGCATTAACAGTTGCGCGGACCACGTTGATTGGATTATTGGTGCCGATACATTTAGCCAGAACGTTGTGAACGCCAACAGCCTCGCAAACAGCACGCATCGCGCCACCCGCAATGATACCGGTACCATCAGACGCAGGCTGCATGTAGACTTTTGCAGCACCATGTCGACCGATCAGCGGATATTGCAGCGTTCCACTGTTGAGCTTGGCGGTACGCATATTCTGACG